>CAYTFL010000128.1:0-2669 GCA_964437105.1 Candidatus Woesearchaeota archaeon
CAAGAATTCTGAAAATTTTACTGTTTACGAAATCTTCCTTTGTATTTTGCTTTGCCTTCAGTGCGCATAAAAGATATTTGAGCGATCTTTAGACCGGGTTTGAGGACTAGTGTGTTGTTTGAAACGTTTTTTATTTCTAACACCTGTCTATTGTTTACACCAGGGTGCACCAAGTTAGCTGTAGCGTGGATTAAGATGCCTAAGCGTGCGAAGCGAGATCTTCCGGACAATGATGCGCAAATGTCTTCTGGTAAAGTTATCTTTTCTTTAGTAATGCCTAAAACGAATGCGCCAGGTTCTAAGATAATCTCTTTCACTTTCTTCTTTTTTGTAAGTTTCTTGTAATCAATCTTTTCAGTAACTTTAATCTTATCATAAGGTTTGAATGCCCTAAATTCATTGTCTAGTGTTAAATCGAGAGAAGCAGGGCCGATATTGGCTTTCTTGAAAGGCGTAACCTTGATTCTCTTAGCTTTAATCTCTTGTAAAATCTCTTTATTTGTAAGTATCATAGTTATTAGGTAGATGATTAGATTTATATATGTTTAGTGTAGATTTTTTCTTATGTACAACGAAATCGCTGAAGGGTATGATGAACTTTATGGAGAGGAGCAAGAAAAGAAGTTAGAAAAGATTAAGTTTGTAATCAAAGGTAGAGTGTTGGATATCGGTGCAGGTACGGGCATTGTTGCAAAGCACTTTCCTAACGTAGTTTCACTTGATCCGTCTGAAGAAATGTTGAAGAAAGTTGAAGGAGAGAAGGTTGTAGGTAGTGCAGAAGAATTGCTGTTCAAAGAAGGAGAGTTTGACACGATTGTTTCTTTAACAGCGTTGCACCATTGCGATATTGATAAAGTGATCAAAGAAATAAAACGGTTGAAACCAAAAAACATGGCTTTCACGATAATGAAGAGAAGTGAGAAGTGTCAAGAGATTGTTGATAAGTTAGTTAAAGAATTTGATATGAAAATAATTGAAGATGAAAGAGATGTGATTCTAGTCAAATATGTTGAAAGGTGAAGCTGGTTGTTCTTTAGTTTTCTTTGGAGGCGGCGGTGAAATCGGTTTAACTGGTTTTATAGGTTGACCTTTTCTACCCGTTACGTAACCAATGCTACCATCTTTCATGCTACGATCCCTAACTTTATTCTTGTTAATCTTAGCTTCAGTCTTTTTTATCTCTTCTAAAGTTCTTTGCTTAAAGTCTTCTAAGCTCTTTTTCTTATCTCTAAAAGTTAGTGAAGGTTTTTTCTTAGACTTAGGATCTTCTTTAGTTTTCTTAGGCATTACCATTGGTTTCTCATGCTTCTTACCAACTTCTACGTACTTATCCTTGCCCTCTTTCTTACCTTTCTTAATGAAGCCAAAGAATTTTTTCTTGTCCTCAGTTTTTTTATCAGCCTTGAAAGGACCTTCAGACTTTGCTTTCTTCTTTTTAGGTTGAATCTTTTGGTAGATCAAGAAAGTTAAGCCGCCTAGGAATAAGATAGCTAGTACTGAGTATAGCCAGCTTAAAGAGGATCGCGGTTTACCGTCCTCAATGTCAACGTTTCCTAGATCTGCAACGTCTAAACCAGTAGGTATAGCGATGTTGTATGAGCCAGTAGGCAACTCCTCTGCTAAATCAATAACAATAGTTTCATTCACGCCTAAGTTCTTAGTTTTCTTTATCATAACCATCAACTTGAACCTCTACATCGTCAGTGTATCTTGTGTTACCAACGTTTCTAATTATTAGTTCATCACCTTCAACGTAATACTCTAGCTCTTGGACTTCTTCTACATTGAAATAATCTTCATCAGAAACGTCCATGTTACCGTATTCGTCCATGTAATACGTTCTTATAGTCCATTCGCCAGGGGTGGAAAACTGAGGAATCTGATACATAGTTGGTTCGTTTGAATAAATTTCTGTTTCAAGAGATACAAGTAAGTCAGAATCATAGATCTCTAAGTTAACGGTGTCATCCATTAATTCTCCAGCTTGATCAAACAAGTAAGAAGTGACGGTTAAATCATCACCAGGTTTTAGTGAAGAGTTGCTTTCCTTAGTCTCTAACGTTGTTGCCTCAGGTTCAACTTCTATAGATATAGAACTAGAGCCGCTGTTACCATATTCGTCGCGCACGGAAACTTTTACTGAGTGTGTCCCAGATTCAATGTCAGTAGGTATATAAATGTCGTAAGTGTATTGGCTATCTTCAAGCTCAGTAGTTTGAGTGCGACTGCCTAAAGTGATTTCGACAGAACCGGTTTCAACATAATCCTGTAATACAGTTTTAACGTTACCATAAACGTTGACAACCTCGCCAGGTGAATAACTTCCTTCGTTAGTTTCTGCAAATACATAAAGTTGATTCAGTAGTGTGAAAGAGTCGGTGTTAGAGAAACTTTGCTCGTTACCATAACTGTCCCTTACAATAAGGTTTACCTTGTACTTGCCAGGTGAGCCAGAGCTTAAATCGTATTCGTAATCAACTCTTCCGTTCTCAACGTCCATGAAACCAATCAAATACTCTTCATCGCTGAAATCTAGGCTTAACTCTGCCGAACCGTCAACCAAATCACCGTCAAGTTGCGAAACTTCACCAGAGATGGTTATAGTGTCACCTAACTGTACTTGAGTCTTGTCTACGCTGAAAGTGCCGTCAAGTTCTGTAGTGATCTCA
>CAYTFL010000129.1:0-2647 GCA_964437105.1 Candidatus Woesearchaeota archaeon
TTAGTAGTAGGAAAAATGAGTTTGGTACGTTTTTTACCAGTAAAAGATTTTCCTATCTCAAATGAACTAAGAACAATAGAAATCTCTTTTTCAAGAATGTGATCAGAAATCTCTAGAAGTAAACTATCCATATCTAGTTTATCCTTTTCAGTATGAATCTTGAAGCTAAGTAATAGGTCATACTCACCTTCACAGAATGTGTACCATGCGCAAGTTTTATGTTTTGAGAGGGTGTTAGTTATCTCTTTTATTATCTTGTTGTTTAGATTTAAAAGTTTAATATGTACAGGGTATAGTTTTAACCCGATCCTTGAATAGTTTATTTTCGTGTTAAATCGTATTATAACGTCTTCCTCTAACCTCCTAATAATCTTTTGGACACCCTCAGGAGAGAGCCGAGTTTTTTTTGCTATCTGATTGGCTGGAAGTCTGCAGTTTTCTTCTAACAAAGATAATACCTTTTTCTCAGTAAGTTTAAGCTTTCTCATAGGTAAGTTAGTATTATTAACCTTATTTAAGCCTTTTGGCAAATATTTCTACTTTTTGTTAAGGAAAGTTAATATATCTGGAGAGATAAAAATAAGACAATGAGACAGAGACTAATAGAAGAAGCCAAGAAGAGAATAAATGGAGAAGATCCTTCACACGATTTTGACCATGCGATGAGAGTTTTAGCTAATGCTGAGTTCATTGCCAGTATTGAAGGGGGAGATTTGGACATTATCATTCCTGCAGCGTTGTTCCATGATGTTATTGTGTATCCAAAAGACAGTCCAAAATCTAAGGATTCTGCTAAGGATAGTGCCGAGGTTGCAAGAGAAGTGTTGCAAGAAGTATATCAAGAGGATAAGATAGTAAGAGTTGAGGAAGCGATTTTAGAACATTCGTTTGGAAACGGGATTAAGCCGGAAAGTATTGAATCAAGAATTGTGCAAGATGCAGACAGGTTAGAAGCGACAGGAGCATTGGCAATTATGAGAACATTTTGTTCAACAGGACAAATGAGAAGGAAACTCTATAATTCAACAGATCCGTTTTGTGAACAAAGGGAACCGGAAAGTTTGATTTATGCAGTTGACCTGTTTTTCAAAAGGTTGTTGAAAGTAAAAGATTTAATGAATACTGGAACGGCAAGTAAATTAGCTGAAACGAGGACAGAGTTTCTTTATAGTTTTTTAGAGCAGTTTAGAGATGAGATAGAACTCAGGAGGATATATAAGCAAGAAGCATTATATTAAAAAAATGAAGGAAATTCAACAAAAAATCAAAACGTTTTGTGAAGAAAACAAGCTGGTTTCACCGCCAGAGCACGCGTTGTTGGATACGATGTCAGAGTTGGGCGAAGTTGCAAAAGAAATCCTAAAAATGACTAACTATGGAAGAGACCCTTACAAGTATAGGGAAGAAGTTAAGTCAGAGCTGGGAGATGTTTTGTATTCATTGATTACAGTTGCTAACACGTTTGACATCGATCTTGAAGAAGCGTTGCTTGAAGTGGTTGGAAAGTATGAAAAAAGGCTTAAGAAAGGGTCGGCAGGGTCAGAGAACGATTAAGTAACCGTTATCTTTCAAATGTTTAGTAAAGTCTTTGAACAATTGTTTTAGTTCAGGGAAGTCTTTGAACAAGTGTTCTCTATTCGATAAGTAATAATCTTCAGTCCAACCTTTCCAATCTTCTTTGTAATCAAGCTCATGGATGTCCGAGTCTAAAGCTTCAGCAATCTTGGCAATTTTAGATTCTTTAGTTTCTTGTTTTTCAAATTCTGTGAAGAGATCATAGAATTTATCTTGTAGAGGTTTAGGTAATCTTTCTTTTACTACCTTAGCAGCTTCAGCTTCTTTCTCTTTCTTACCTTTTCTTTCATTTCCAGGGATTAAAGGATCATCACCAGTTTCTATTTCAACCAGGTCGTGGTAGATCAGTAGTTCGTAAACTCTTAATTTGTTAACAGGTTGTTTTAACTTAGATAAGATATAGTCTGCTACGATTAGACAGCTCCATGAGTGTTCAGCAGTGCTTTCTTTTCTATCTTTTACTGCAGCGAAACGGTATACTTCTTTTAGTTCGTTAATGCACTTGAGTTTTAAGATGTCTTCCATTTTACATGTCTTGGTTGGCCCAGTATTCCCTTAAAGATTTTATCTTTCCTTGGTTGTTGAATTCTAAAATTGCGACTTCTCTCATATTATTCTTCTTTTCACTGTTGTTGATGTAAAAGTTAGCTTCCCATTCAGCGATGGCAGCATTCCTTTCATTGTCTAAGTATAAGTCTAATAGTTTGAACTCGATTTCGGTCTGTTCTCCGATAACTTTATCTTCCCAGTATTTTTTTATTCCTTCATGACCAATATGAGGTTCGTCAAAGGCCCATTCGTGGTAGGTAGCGTCTTCTGAGAAGAGTTCTATGATAGCATTTGAATCTTGGTTGATCCAGGCGTTAGCATACTTTTCTATGACTTTGAGTACGTGTTCTTTGGTTATCATGAGATTTTGAGTATATTGGTAGTTTATATAGGTATTGATGAGAAATCTTTAAATATAGGTAGTTAAAACTCTTATTTATGGCAGATGACAGAATTCAAGTTGGAGATATAGTCGCAATAAACATTCCGGATGGAAGTTGGAATTCAGGATATAGACCAGTTG
>CAYTFL010000130.1:0-2646 GCA_964437105.1 Candidatus Woesearchaeota archaeon
CATAAAAATAATCTTCAGTATATTACGCTAAGCTCGTCTCTTCCACATATAACCACCAATCAACTTCATACAGTTTAAAGAACAAATGGCGTGCAATAGTACCATCAAAATCTACTTTACCTAGAACAACTCTCACTTCATCATTCTCATACAACCCTGAAGCAAGTAACAAAGAAACTAAAGTATTAGCTTGCTCTTCACAATCGCTCGCAATCAACCCTGTAGGGTTAGTGCTATAATCAGCAGTTTCACTCAAAAACTCTTCCGGTGATAACCACATTTCATCCTCACCATTAAGATCTGTGTCAGATATCCAAACCCACTCTAACGATTCATCATAAAATTCTTCAATAGTGCTAAACTGTTCAGCATACTCAATAATATACTCATTTTCCGGTGTTACGTACAACTGGTACGGAGAAATTATGCCGCCTGGCCACTCATGTTCAGGATTTTCTCGCTCAACAAAATCTTGCAACTCATCTTTGTCAAGAATATCTTTTTTAACAGTACGATCCAGGTTCATATTCCTTATCTTCTGATCACGCTCAGCATCTAGATCATCTTGAAATTCTTCAATCACAGTACTCAACTCATCCTTACCCACAATCTGCAAAACGCACTCATCTTCAAGATAATTATCAATATCCCACTCATTCATATCAGTACCCACTATAACAAAATCACCATTTTCTATGAA
The DNA here is from genome assembly GCA_964437105.1 of Candidatus Woesearchaeota archaeon. Lineage (GTDB taxonomy): Archaea > Nanobdellota > Nanobdellia > SCGC-AAA011-G17 > GW2011-AR17 > CAYTFL01. The sequence goes on from CAYTFL010000130.1 coordinate 701, forward strand.
CAACTTCACCTCACCCGGCACCAAATCCTCCCATTCACACGAACTATCAAACTGCATCACTACTGGCACACTAAAAACTGAGCACGAGCTAATAGAAATCAACAATACACATAATAACAACATAAGAGCCCATCTCATACCCTCAAAAAAGTAACATCCAGTTTATAAAATTTACCTAGAACCGGTTCAATTCCACTAACCCAAAAGAGCTTAACCAGAAAAGATTATCCTATTCAGAAGCCCTTCTATAGACTTTACTCCCTTCTCTTCAAGATAAAGTCTTAAAAGTCTTATTGCTCTATAATTCTTTGGAATAAGCTGTGTACAATGGCCCTTTAATTCAATAAAATTACTATTTACTTCCTGAAGAACAGCAAAACTATCTACTTCATTATCCTTTGGTGGCGGATATCTAGGATCTCTTACATACTTAGGATCTACATGCTGATCTGAACTTAGAAAAAGATCGTTCCAAAATCTTTGATCCCAATATCTTTGAAATAGCTTTGTAATTTTTGAAAGAACCTTATTAACTTCCTCTTCACTAGGATCACCAGACAAACTTTTATAATGCCTTCTAGCAGTTCTTACATCTAACTTCATTCTTTGAATTGTCTTTATAAAACTAACCATATGATAACTTTATCCTATTAACTTATAAGTTTTCCTCAGAACCACTGGTTAAGCGTTTTATTCCCATCACCCTTAATCTTCTTCAACGTACTCTCAACCCTATCATTAGAAAAGTCATGTTTCTCTACAAGCAACTCTTTCACCTTACCTTCATCAACTTCATTAAACTTTAAATTAACGTCATCCACAGGAATTTTCTTAAACGTATCAAATATCTCTTTCCAATCAAAGTTCGTCTCCAACTCAGAAAATATCGTTTCAAACTTCTTCCCAGACTGCACCAACTTTAACGCCTTCTTTGGCCCAATCCCTTTCACACCACCAGGATTATAATCTGTACCAGCTAAAATCCCTAAAACTATCAACTCATCCTGGTTCAACTCTAACTTATCCAACACCTCTTTAAGATCAATACAATACGGCGAAATCATAACATAATTACCACCAACAATCTTCCTTTTCTGAGCGAGCGTAAGATTCAAAACTAACCTTGGCGCTCCAAACAACAACGTATCATAATCTTGCGACGCTGCTGCCCACACTTTCCTCTTCCTAGCCATATACGCACACTGCGCCTCACCTTCAGACGGCGCTTGCACTATAGGCAACCCTAAAGCTTTCAACAACTCTTTAGACTCATCAAACATTTCTTGATTAACTCTACCAAACTGTCTAGAATATTTGCCCATTTCTTCTTCATCCTCAGAAAGAGCAGCTTCCATATACTTTTCTTCAGCTTTCTCTTTCCTCTCTCTCCTCATTGCTTGAGTACTACGCTTCAACTTAGGCGCCTTCCCATCAAAAACAAACACCGGCCTAACCCCTTTCTGCATAAGGTTGGGCACTCTAGAAAACAATCCAACCAAATGCGACGTAACATTACCTTCACTATCCATCAACGGCGTCCCATCCCTTTGCCTAATCGAACTAATAAACTGAAACAACACATTAGAAGCATCTACTGCCAACTTTTTCCCTTTCAACTGGTCCCATTTCAAATCTCTTTTATCAACCAACCCAGATATTTTCACTCCCATCCTCGCAAAAAAGAGAAATCCATATAAATATCTTACTATTCCAAATGACAGTGGTGATCAAACAAATATCTTTCAAACACGGTTGGTGGTACTTTTACAGGTTACATTTAACAAAGACACAAGCGTTAACGCAACCTTTCCCCACATTAAACAACTTCCTCATGGAAATGTTCGACAAATGCCCACATGAACATTTTGAAGTCGAACCAAGGTCATCAAAGCTAAGATTCCCTTTATCTAACTTAAACTTGCAACATATATCGCAACACGAGCTAA
>CAYTFL010000131.1:0-2559 GCA_964437105.1 Candidatus Woesearchaeota archaeon
CGATCTCGTTAATCCTGAACTCTGGCGAATCGAATTGCGGGTAAGCGTAAGCTTCAGGGGCGGCAGGGTTAATACCGCAGTCTAAGACTATACGTGATTCTGGTGTTTGTAAGAAGAAACAGCTTCGGCCAACTTGCCTACCTGCACCTAAGGCGGTTAAACGTACCCATTCGTTCTTCTTCCCTCTAATCCAACCGTTGTAAATACGTTTACCAATGTTGTTAAGGAACTTTTTACGGAAGTCGTTATGTTCATACAGTACACCGCGAATGTTTTCAATGATTTTTGATCTGATAGCAGGTTTACGTCTTACTACTGGCACCCATAAAGTCTTTTCTTTGATTCTTCTAAGAACTTCACCAGATTTGCCTATAGCAATACCTGGTCGTTCAGCTTCAATAATAACTATACTACGCTCTGGTTCGAAGATAATGTTGTCAAACTCTGCCTCTTTTGGTAAAATCTCAGTAATAACTTTCCTAGCAACTTCCATATCCATTACCATGGAAGGGTCAGGCCTAAGCTCAATACGTTTCTTAAACTCGTTTACAAGCTTTCTTATCTCACCCTGGTTGTCTAAGAAGAATTCTTTGTTCTTTGTGTATAGTATAATGTTAGCGCCCTCAAAACTTGATAGAGATACCTCTATATGTTTGGGTAACTTTGATACTATTTCTGCTAAAATATCTGCCATTTTCTATAAAGGTTAGAACCTTATTTTACAATAGTTTTAACTTCTTTTTTTACAACGTAATTAACGCCCTTACCATTGATTATTACAACGTCAATGCCATTACCTGTTGCCGAGTCTCTACTCATAGCAGTGGATAAGGCCTTTACTGCGATATCAGTGCCTTCTTGGGTCGTTAGACCTGGTTTGTAGAGCGTTTCTAGTACTCCTAAGGCCACGTAACTGCCTGAACCGTCAGAAGCGTAATCGTCTATCTCCATAATACTGCCATCGAAGGCAATTTCGTATAAATTTGTGCCGCTCTTATCATAGCCGCCGAACAAGAAGCCTACAATTCCAGGGATCATGCTAGGCCTTCTAATGTTAGAATATGCCAAGTTTGCTAGCAAATTAGCTGCTTCCTTAGTGCTAGGTTCCTTACCTTTACGCATCTTAAGGAGCATGATCTGTGCTCTTATAATTTTAGTGAAAAGCTGGATATCGCTAACTAGACCGGCTGTAGTGATAGCCATGTGGTCGCTTACTGGTACAACTTTTGTAGTCTTTTTGTGTGCGATTAGATGGCCAGCTGTCGCTCTCCTATCTGCAGCCATAACAACGCCATCTTTGCAGACAATACCGATAGTGGTAGTTCCTTTCTTTGGGTTTTGATTCATTTCTTATAGCACCCCTAAACGTGAGAAGTATATCTTCTTGATAGTTTTGAATGAATAACGTATTTATATAGTTTTTGGTTGAATGGTTAATGATAGGTAGATTTATATAAGGCTCATTTTTTCTTCTTTTGTATGGCAAATGGTTATACTGCAGATCATATAGCAAAAATTTTAGCGAGAATTGAGGTTGAGGGAGCGTATAGAGAGAGTTTAGAAAGAGTTTCTACAGAATTAGTTCCTGTAAATGGAATGGATAGGGAGGCTTTTGAGCTAGCAGTTTTTGCCAAAGCTGAGCAATTGGGCTATGAAAGAGAAGCTGTTGAGAGGCACCTTAAAGCTTTATGTCCAAGTTTTGATGATAGTGTAAAAATGTTGAAGAGGTTAAAAGCTATACCTGATATTGAAGTAGCGTTTAGACATTTTAGAAGAGAATTAACTGATGTTATGCACGAATCTTTTCCATTTGAAGATGTTAGGTGTTCTGTTGAATATGAATCTGATGATGGGTGGGAACGTATACCTGGTTATGTAAGAAAAGGATTTTATAACCAGACCATACTCAAAGGTGAACTTGAGAATAGAGAATTAGCTATATATAGAGTAAGGGATGAAAGGGAAGTAGTTAGAGGTGTTTGGCCAGTAAAGTGGAGGAGCGTTGTTGGAGAAGTTGACCCTTTAATGTGGATGGATTTTGCTAAATCTAAGAGGAATATTTATCTGTTTAGTAGAGAAGCTTTAGTTTTTTCTGATAAAATTCAAGAGTTGAGAAAATTGTTTGATGTGCGTTTGAGGATTGGATATTATTTTGATTTGTGATTTAGCATCGATATTTATTTAACCCATTATGTTTATGAAAGCTCTATGCGTCCACTAAAAGAAGTGTCGATTGAAGTGACTAATGAGTGTAGCTTGAGTTGTGTGCACTGTTCGTCTGCGGCCGGTGAAAGGTTTGCTGATGAGTTGTCTTTGGATGAAATATTAGGTATAATTGATCAAATGAAGAGGCTAGATGCACAAATTCTTACTATCTCTGGAGGTGAGCCTTTGTTAAGGCCTGATTTGTTTGAAATAATTAAGTATGCGAAGGGTAAAGAATTTCAAATTAGGTTACAGACGTCAGGGGTGCATGATTTTTCTTTGGAAGATTTTGATGCTGATGATAGGATAGTGTATAGTGTGCATGGGTTAAGAGAAACGCATGATCGTATCACT
>CAYTFL010000132.1:0-2551 GCA_964437105.1 Candidatus Woesearchaeota archaeon
CGGTTAACCACAAGGAAAAGGAACTGGAGACGTGTAAAAACTAAAGCTTAAAATGGAAAAAACATTCATTATCCCATTGAGAAGAGAGTTTCAGAAAGCTCCCATGTACAAGAGAACCAAACGCGCAGTCAGCGCTACGAAGATTTTCTTACAAAAGCATATGAAAACGGATAATGTTAAGCTAGGTAGACATTTGAACATGAAACTTTGGGGCAAAGGTTATAGAAACCCTCCAAACAAGGTTGAAGTTTCCGCTGAAGTTATCAAAGATCCTGACGGCGATTACGTATACGCAGAGTTAGTTGGCGTACCTAAAGAACCTTTAAAGATTGTTGTTGAAGAAAAGAAGGAAGGTTTAGCTGGAAAACTTGAAAGTTTGACCGGAACTAAAGAAAAGAGTAAGGCTGAAGTTCAAAAGGAAGAAGAGAAGAAAGAAGCTGAAAAGGTTATCAAAGAAGTTCCGTTAAAAGAAGATAAAGATAAGTCTGCTACTGGTGTTGATACTAAGAAAGAGGAGCAAGAGAAGGCTCGACAAGAATCCATGGTTAAAAGAGATATGAAACAAGATCGAAAGAAAAAAGAATAATTCTATTCCTCAACTGCATAAATATCCGATATTGAAGTTATTTCCCATTCTGCTGTCCAGATCTTATTACTGAACCCATCTTCCAACTCTTGATAATAAGAATCTTGGTATGTACCTGAGCTATCTTCACCAAGGTAAACTTTACAACTTGATGCACCTTGCAGAACTTCATCAGATAGGTCTGCTGCACAAGGATTAATATATCCACCACCAACGCTAACTCCTGAATAATCTATAGTTTTATCTTCAACTTCTGTCATACTACTATCATAACTGTAAGTAATAGTCTTAACTGTATCTTCACTCCAATCTTCCGTCACATACCCTGGTGCAAGGTAAAACCAAAACTCTCCATCTTCTTCGACTTGTATAACTCTTACTATTTCATTAATCTCTTCAGTGAACGACCCTGACACTGGACCTATTGTAGTAGTAATATAGCTTCCATCTTCAATATCTTCACTCTCTTCCACATACTCATAAGACATAGAACCTGTTACATCCACCACATAAAAGTTTGATGTACCACCTAGAAAATAAACTCTAACTAGTGTAAACTCATAAGAGTTTGTTGAAGTTAAATCTAACTCATACCCATACTCATCAGTTCTCGTACTTTTCATGGTAACTATTTCATCGCTCAACGTAGCCGTATAAAACTCTACAGCCGTCTCCCCATATACTTCATCTAGACTAAACGGCAAATCATATGGCAACTCACTATCTGTTAAATCATAAGTTGCTCCAGAATCTTCAGCATCACCTATTACTGTAACATCTTCATCTTCTTCTAATACACAAGCTGATAATAATACCAGTAAGATTAGCAATAAAACCTTGATTTTCATACAAAAAATAATCGATTACTCTCTTATAAACTTTCTGCCCTGAATGAATAGTCTTTTAAACCCTTTTTTATTCATAAAAGGTCATGAAAACTGTAGAAAGAGAAGTTTTGGTACGCGCTGAGGGCGATACAGACCCTAATTACGGTAAAGAACCTAATAAAAGGACTGTAGAAGAACTACTTCAGTATGGTCTAGTAATAGCTAACAAGCAAGCAGGCCCAACTTCTCACCAATTCACTGATTATGTGAAAAACATCTTACACATTGATAAAGCTGGACACAGTGGGACTCTAGAGTAATCTAAAAGTTTTTCAGGGAAATCCCAATGTGACTGGCGTCTTAGTAATAGCTCTAGCTAAAGCAACCAGGGTTGTTGACGTCCTCTTAAAATCTGGCAAAGAATACGTTTGCGTAATGTACTTACACGATGAAGTGCCTGAAGAGAAAATAAAACAAACTCTATCCTCTTTTGTAGGAAGTATTGAACAGCTACCTCCAAAGAAAAGCGCAGTAAAGCGTGTATTAAGAACAAGGGAAATATACTATATTGAGATCTTAGAAATTAAAGGTAGGCAAGTATTATTTCGTGTAGGCTGCCAAGCGGGAACATATATTAGAAAACTCTGCACAGACGCAGCAAACAAGATGGGCGTCAAAGGTCACATGCAAGAGTTAGTAAGAACTAGAGTAGCACATTTCACTGATGAACAATGGGTAAACTTACACACTTTGAAAGACGCTTACGAAACTTGGAAAGAAGGTGATGATACTGAGTTAAAGAAAATCATCTTACCTATGGAAGAAGCAGTGAAAAACATTCCTAAGGTTTGGCTAGCCGACCAAGCTATAGATTCTGTATGTCATGGCGCTTTTTTATCGGTACCAGGCATAGTGAAACTCGAATCAGGCATTGAAACTAACGACTTAGTAGCTCTATTATCATTAAAGGGAGAATTAGTAGGCATCGGCAAAGCTAAAATGAACTCACAAAACATGTTAAGGCAAGATAAAGGCGTAGCTGTAGGCAATACAAAGATTTTTATGGCCAGAGGAACATATCCCAAATATGAGAAGAGTTAAAGTAATTATTCGAGGAACAGTACAAGGAGTATTTTTT
>CAYTFL010000133.1:0-2515 GCA_964437105.1 Candidatus Woesearchaeota archaeon
CATTATTCAGAAATGGATAATAAACAAAAAATAATCAATCAACTAGGTAGAAATTACGATAAAACATACACTATGCACCAATTGAGTAAAGTTTTACGTATCCCTTATGCTAGTTTTTATAGAACTATACAAGATATGAAGGATCTTTTAATAATTGAAACCATAGGTAAATCTAAAATATTAAAGTTAAACTGGTCAAATCAAATCATTAAATCTTATTTAGCCATATCTTCGGATGAAAAAAAGAAAGAATTTCTTAAGAATCACCCAATTATTAAAAAAATTGTTAGTGAACTTGAAACAAAAGACATTGTTCTACTATTTGGGAGTTATGCAAAAGGTAGAGCTACAAACAAAAGTGATATTGATCTTTTAATAGTAAATAAGGACGGGAAAAAGTCATTATCTTTCTCTAAGTATGAAACGTTATTCAATAAAGAAATAAATCCAATATTTGTAACAAGAAAAGAGTTTAGATTAATGTTAAAAGATGAAGAAGAAAATGTGGGAAAGCAAGCACTTAAAGAGCATATTGTGTTGGATAACCCTGATAAATTTTGGGAGGTAGTAATACGTGCGGTTCGATAAACAAGTATATGCTGAGCAATTTGAGAAAGAAATTAGGAATGGAAGGATCAAGGAATCTCAACAAACATTTAAGATAAAATTGTTTCTCCAGAAGGCTGAGAATAGCTTACAAATTGCAAAACATATGAAAGATTTGAATCCTACTGACGATCAGCCAAAAAGGTTGTACTGGGATTATTGGACTATAACAATATCGTATTATTCGATGCTATATGCAGCAAAAGCTGCAGTCTTATCAAAAGGGTATGAAGTGTCTGGTCATGATGCTGCACAGATAGCTTTAGGTCATTGCTAGTACCAGATAAATTAGAAAAAGAAGATTTAGAATTATTAAACCAGTCTCATAAGATCTTTGAAGATGAGTATGTACATTCTTTTGAAGATGCGAAGAAAGAATCGCATATAGCAAGGTATTCTGCGATAAAAAGTTATTCGCAAAGAAGGATGAAGGAAATATTTGATAATGCAAGAGAGTTTGTGGCAAAAATTGGGTTGATGTTAACTCATTAAATAGTAAACCAAAACTCTTGTACCAGCACCGGAAGCGCCTTTATGCAAGTAGTCTCTTGACTCGCTGTCAGATAAAAAGGCAGGGCCGGCAATGTCAATGTGTGCCCATTTGGCGCCGTTGATAAACTTGTTTAAGAAAACAGCGGCAGTGATTGCGCCAGCTGTCCTTTCTTTTCTTGAATTTTTTAAATCTGCAATGTGGCCTTTCATTGTATCTTTATACTCTTCAGGGAAGGGTAAAGGCCAAACTCTGTCAAAACTTTTTTCGCCAGCTTTAACCAAATCCTTCTTTAAAGTTTCATCAGTGGAGATTAAGCCAGCGTATTCCCAGCCTAAAGCAACGCTGCACGCGCCAGTCAAAGTTGCTAAGTCGATTATTACTTCAGGACTGTACTTATCTTCAGCGTAACTTAAAGCGTCTGCCAAGATTAGTCGGCCTTCAGCGTCAGTGTGCGTGATTTCTATTGTTTTTTTGTTGTAAGCAGTTAAGATATCGCCTAACCTGTATGCAGAGCTGCCGATAGCGTTTTCGCAGGTAGGGATTATGCCGACAACTTTTTTCTTTATGTTAAGTTTGGCTAAAGCTCTTATAGTTGCTAATACTGCAGCAGCGCCGCTCATATCACTTTTCATGTTTAGCATAGAAGCAGAAGGTTTTAGACTTAATCCACCGCTGTCAAAAGTTATACCTTTACCGACAATGGCCGTCCATGGACCTTCTAAATCAGAGTTGTATTCTAAGATGATTAACCGTGCAGGATGGTCACTACCTTGACCAACGCCTAGTAAAGCGTTCAAACCCTCCTGGTGTAAAGCGTCTTCTTCGAGAGAAATTAGTTTAACGTTCTCATGTTCAGATAACTCTTTGGCAACGTCTTCAAGGTACACAGGGGTTACGATCATGGCAGGTTCGTTTACCAAGTTTCTGGCGAAGTTAGTAGATTCGGCTATGATAGTACCTTGTTCAATGCCTTGCAAGAATGCGCTATCTTCATGCGACCAAACTAAAGAGATTTCTTCAACGTCAACATGGTTATTATCATTAGTTATATACTTCCTAAACTTGTAGTTACTTAGGTAAAGACCTTCAGCAGTTGCCCTTCCTAAATCTTTAGGATTAAACTTTGATGAAACTAACTGTATTATATTAGTAGAGAAAGAATGTAACTTCTTCTTTTTAGTGTATGTGAAAGCTTTGTGCATCAATCTTCTGACCTTCTCTAGAGTAAGCTCTTCTTTCTTCCCTAAACCAATAACAAGAACGCGTTTGCAAGAGTGTTCGAACTTAGTTATGTACTTTTCTCCAAAATCTTTCTTGAAGATGTTTCTGTCTAAAGCTTCTTCTAACTCTTTACCTAACTCAGGATGGAAAGTTTTGTAATTGTCAGTGTCTTCTTCGAAAAGACCGAGTACTAAA
>CAYTFL010000134.1:0-2429 GCA_964437105.1 Candidatus Woesearchaeota archaeon
GGATAGGTAAAGGAAGAAGGAAGAAAGGTTGAGAAGGAAGAAGGAGAAGGAAGAAGCTTTACAAAGGAAGATAGATGAAGAGAAGGAAGCTAAGGAAAGGTTGAAGGTTGAGAGAGAGAAACGTAAGTTAATTAGAAAAACGTTGAAAGAGAAGAGGAAGAAAGCTAAGATTCTTAAAGCTGAGCAGAGAGTTAAAGAGAAAAGGTTGAAAGCGAAGGTTAAAGATTTGAAAATTGTTCTTAAAGATATAGAAAAAGGTGAGAAGAAAGAGATGAATAGGTTCTTAAGAAGGTTGAGAGTGGCTAAAGAGATTGATAAAAGGGCTAAGAAAGTGAAGGCTAAGTCGTTAGAAAAGAAGAAGCAGGCGATGATTAGGGTGATATTGGATGAAGAGAAAGAGATTAAAAAGTTGCAGAAGCAAGTGAATAAGTTGGTTAAGAAGAATATTGGGAAATAGATACATAATTCTTATAAATTGGTGATTTTATGGTGTTATTGTGGAGAAATGCCGATATTTTAGGGGGGATAGGCCTTGTAAGTATTACTGGGTAGATCAGTCTTGGGATTGTAATAATTGTACACATAATGAGCTTTTTAGAGAGCGGATTTTATTAATAAAGCTTGATGCTTTGGGTGATGTTTTGAGGTCAACACCTTTAGCAGAAGGGATTAAAAAGAAGTACCCTTATGCGCAGTTAACTTGGCTTGTAAAAAAAGGTGGAGAGATATTTGTTGAGAATAACTCTCATGTTGATAGAGTGTTGATTTATAATGAAGAAAGTGTTAGAAGATTGCAGTGTGAACAGTTTGACATTTTGATTAATTTAGATAAGGATCCTAAGGCAACTTCTATGGCGATGTTGTTTAAGGCTAGAAATAAGAGAGGGTATGGGTGGCATGAAGAGGGGTATGTTATTCCTTTGAATGATGGAGCAAAGTATCATTATAATATTTGTTTGGATAATTATGGGGCAAAGACTAGGAATAGCAAGTGTTATCAAGAGATGATCTTTGAGATGGCAGGTCTGAACTATTCTATGGAGAATTTAGTTTTGAACTTAAATCCGGAAAAAGCAAGAAGATTTAAAGAAGATTTCTACTTGAGGTATAATATTAGTGATAATGATTATGTTATTGTAATGAATACTGGTTGTGGGCCAGTTTATCCAAATAAAAAATGGACTTATGAAGGTTTTTTACACCTGATTAAGCTCCTAGTTCAACATGATAATGTTAAGATTATTTTAGCAGGGGCTGAGGCAGAATTGGAAAGGAATGCAAGATTGTGTAATGAAGTGCAGTCTTCTAAAGTGATTAATACAACGAATCAGTATGATCTTGAGAACTTTTGTTTTATGCTGAATAGTGCAAATATGGTTTTAACTGGTGATACTGTAGGTTTGCATGTGGCAATTGCGTTGAAGAAAAAGATTGTTAGCTTTTTTGGTCCGACGCCGCATCAGGAGATACATCTGTTTGGGCTTGGAAAGAAGTTTGTAAGAGAGGAGCTTAGTTGTTTGAATTGTTATGACCAGTTTCCTTGTCCTCATGGAGGGAAGTGTATGACGTTAATTACACCTGATGAAGTGTATAGAGAGGTTATGGCATTAAAATGATCTCGTTGATTGTTACAGCTTGGGAAGAACCTGAAGAAGTGAGAGAGTGTTTACGTTGTTTAATGAATCAAGATTATGAAGGAGAATATGAAGTGCTAATAATCTGTCCGGATGAACCAACCAAAGAAGAGATTCTAAAGTATGTTGAGAAGTACCCTGAACTCATTTATTACTTTCATCAGCCAAGAGAGAAAGGTAAAAATGTTATGTTGAATGAGTTGTGTAAGAAAGCTAAAGGAGAAATATTAATCTTTTTAGATGGTGATATTTATCTCTCAGAAAATGCTGTGTCAGATATTGTAAAATTGTATGATGATCCGAAGATTGGAGCTGTAACGGGGAGGCCTGTGTCACGTAATAGGAAGGATCAAATGTTAGGCTATTGGTCGCACCTTTTAGTTGATGCTGGTGCGCATAATATTCGTAAGGAACGTTTCCGTAAGTGTGAGTTTTTAGAATGTTCTGGTTATATCTATTCTATACGTAATGGAATCATAGATGATATACCTTTGGATGTAGCAGAGGATTCTATAATGCCTTTAATGATTTACAATAAAGGCTATAGGATTGGTTATGCGCAGAATGCTTTGGGTTCTGTTTCTTATCCAGAGACTTGGGAGAAGTGGAGTTCACAGAAAGTAAGGTGTGCTAAGGCTCATGAGAAGTTGGGGGTATATGGTGATGAAAATGTTAAGATGAAGACTATTAAAAATGAGGTGGCTAAAGGAACGTATTGGGCATTATCTTATCCGTCTAATTTGAGAGAGTTTGTTTGGACAGGGATATTATTTGGTGCGAGAGCTTATGTATGGG
>CAYTFL010000135.1:0-2421 GCA_964437105.1 Candidatus Woesearchaeota archaeon
AGTTCCAGCTAAAGGGCCAGGACTTAAGCTTCATTGTTATGAATCCCGTGAGATAACTCTTCCCATTCTTGTGCCTTCCCAAAATCCTTTTCCCAGTTTCTCCATACATCAAGGCCATCTTCAAATCCAAATTGCTTGTCATAATCATCAAACCACAACATTCCAGAAAGATTTCTCTTGCTCATTAGCCCGTCTATCCATGATTCTCGATCAAAACCAGCAACAACAGGTAACCTACTCCCACCAACTTGATAAGCTATCTCCAATTGCTCCTGTAGGGACTCACGGGTTCTGGCACACCCAAACTCAGAAATCCCAAAATTCTTCCCAAAACCATTAAACCAAATTCTCCCAACAGATCCACCTTCTTCACTAAAACCTTCAATACACATTAACTCTCCAGTTTCTGAATTAAAAGTATATCTAAATTCACCAACAGGTAATTTTTCCACTACAGAAACTCTAGGTTCTCCTTCTCTCTCATCCCTTGCCATAATCTCCTCTAGAATTCATATCTACTTTTAAGTGTTACTATCAAAAAGGAGAATCAAATAACTATATCACTTCTTCTTAACATCATACATTACTTCTTCTAATTTTTTAAGATTCCATTTGATAGAATCAGACTTCTTACGCAATTCAGAATTACGTAGATTAAACTTCAAGAACTCACCGAATATATCTTCAACCAACTTCTTTATCTTTACAACCATCTTAGGATCTTTATGTGCAATCATCACAGCCTTCCTACCTAGTTCCCCAGTTAAATCACAAACACCCATCAGATAATCTTCTGAACTGATCTTCAATGAATCACAAGTAGGAATTTTTTTATTTTTAATAAAACCATAATAACATAAAGCTTCAGCATATTCTTGCATAGCAGAACTATACCCTCCTTCATAGAACAAACGACCATCAACAGAAGCGATCTTATCCAACTCCGATTTACCCTCCTTAGCTTCCTTAACTAACTCATCAGCTTCTGAAACATCTCCTCTATGAACAGAATATATAACTCTTTTAGAGATCTTAAGAACATCTCGAGATTTCTTGATCAACTTCTCCCTCATAGAATCATACCTATCTAGCTTTAATCTTATCTTCTTAAAATCTTCTTTGTTGATCATTACTGAATTAAAAATACACTCAATATATAAAACTTTTGTATCAACACAAACCTTTCACTCCTTCCAAATAGAAAGATTTATATATGAAAGTATTCAAGATTAGCTATATGGCTAGCGCATTTAGGGAAGTAATAGAGTTTTTCCAAGATATTGGGCTCTATGACGTCGTATTGCCATTTCTTTTAGTATTCACAATTGTTTTCGCAATCCTAGAAAAAACTAGGGTTTTCGGGACAGAGAAGATAGAAGGCAACGAATACACAAAGAAAAACCTTAATGCAGTTACTGCTTTTGTCATTGCATTCTTCGTAGTTGCTTCATCTAAATTAGTAGAAATCATAACAACAGTTTCTTCATATACAGTTATCCTTCTTATGTTATCAATATTATTCCTTCTGTTAGTAGGATCATTCATGAAAGAAGGAGAAGGTGGTTTCTTAACAGGCAACTGGAATTACTTCTTTATGATCATGATGTTTGTTGGTATAGTATTGATATTCATCTATGCACTTGGATGGTGGGATTCCATCTGGGGTTTTTTTCAGTTCAGGACCGGTGGAGAAGTGGTGGGCTCAATTATCTTAATAGTCATAATTGTGTTGTTCATCTGGTATATAGTTAAGGGTGAACCGCACAGGGAGACAAGTACAAAAAAAGAATCAAAATGAGGTGTTTAAAAAATGGCAAGTAGAGCATATAATTTGAATGAGTTTATTAAGATATTGGACTCTTGGGGTCTGACAGACGTAATGTTACCGTTTCTGTTGATTTTTGTTATAATGTTTGCCCTGTTGACAAAAACAAGAGTCTTGGGGGAAGACAAAAAAAGGTTTAATGCTGTAATAGCATTAGTCATTGCCTTAGTAGTTGTCATCCCACACGTTTTGGGAATATACCCGGCAGGAGGCGACGTAGTCGAGATTATGAATCGTGCCCTCCCTCAGGTATCGATAATAGCAGTGGCGGTAGTTATGTTGTTAATATTGATCGGATTGTTTGGTGGAGAAGCAAAATGGATGGGATCAAGCCTTTCAGGTTGGATCGCAATTGTTTCATTCATCATAATATTGATAATATTTGGAGGAGCCGCAGGATGGTGGGGAACATGGTCATGGTTCAATGACTTGTTCGGAGAAGAGACAGTAGCCATCATAGTGATGCTTTTGGTCTTTGCAGTGATAATCTGGTGGATAACCAGGGGCGAAGGCTCAGAGAAGGAATCCAATGTCATGGGAAACCTTGGCAAATGGGTCGGAGAAGCATTTAGCGGTGGAGGAAAGAAATAAATCTT
>CAYTFL010000136.1:0-2380 GCA_964437105.1 Candidatus Woesearchaeota archaeon
AAATGGAGATAATAACTATAGGCCTAATTGGAAATGATGGTGGAAAAATGAAAGTTAATGATAAAGTGGTTGAAACTGATGTGTTAATAGGTGCAGATGGGCCGTTTTCTAGGGTTGCTAAGTCTAATGGTATGTGGTGTGATAGAAAGTTTGTTACCGGAAACCAAATAACAGTGAAAGTTGAGTGTGATCCTAAGTTGGTAGAGTTTTGGGTAGGTATAGGGTTGTTTGGATGGTTAGTGCCAGAGAGTGATTCCGTTGCAAGAGTAGGAATAGTTTCTTATGATAAGCCAGAGAGTTATTTGAAGCGGTTGATGAAGATGAGATGTCCTAAAGCGAAAGTTGTTAGTAAAGAAGCTGGTGCGATCCCAGTGTATAATCATAAGCAGTTGTTACAAAAAGGTAATGTGTATCTTGTAGGTGATGCCGCGACGCAAGTGAAGGCTACGTCGTTTGGAGGTATTGTGCATCATTTGAAAGCTGGTGAAGTGTTGGCAGATAATATGAAGAGTTATCAAAGGAAGTGTAGGAAAGTAGTAGGGAGAGATTTGTATGTGTCTTTGTTAATACGTAGAGCAATGGATAAGTTTAGTGAAGAAGATTATAATGATTTGATTAAAAAGTTTAGCCAGGATAAGTTGAGAAATATTCTTGAAACGAAAAGTCGTGATTTTCCTACGAATTTTGCTTTACAAATGCTTTTGAAAGATCCTTCACTGTTAAAGTTTGCGTGGAAGGTTTTATTTTAACTGGTACCTTAGTATAGCACCGATTCCGCCCAAACCGTGCAATTTCTTACCAGCATCATGTTCAGTAGAAATGATTTTTACTTCGCCTTGCATACGATCAACGGATTTCATTATATCATCCAACTCTTCATAAGAACCTTTCTCGCGTTGTTCTTGGATAAAATCATCAGTTACTAATAATGTAGCAATGGCTTTTGCGTCAGCAGCTTCCCGTACTTCTTTAAGACCGTAAGCGACTTTGCCTTGCTTAGATATCTCTTTAAACAACTCTTCAACCAATGCTTCTTCTTTAGCCGTACGATCTTTCTTCAAAACAGTTTTTACTTCATCGCGTTTTAAAACTTCTTCAACGCCAGTCTTTCCTATAGAACTACAAGTTGCTAAAGTAACCTTAGATGTTAAGTGTGAAGCTTTTTTCTTAACCTCTTTCATAAGATCTTCTTTCCAGAATGCAGGGCTAGCGATAATAATGTTCTCAATGTTGTAACGTTCAACGTAACTTTCAATGTGTTTCAACACCTGACTGTAAAATTGTTTGCCTTCAGTGTCAGCGTAACCTTTCTTTTCAACTTCGCCAGTAAAGTCAGATAACATTTTGTAGCCGGAAGGTCTAAGTAAAGCGTAGCTGGATTCTTCACGGTCTAAAGTTACTATCAAAACATTGGATAGTTGTTCAGCTGTTGCTTCTTTCAACTTCTCCAACTGATACTTTAACCATTGAGTTTTATGAATCTTAATCACTGTGCCTTCTTCAACGTCAAAAGTGTGGTATGATCCTCTAGAAACGTCGTCAGGACCTTCAATAATTTTGCCAGAGACGCGTAAGATGTTGTTGTACTTGTGAAACTCTACTTTCTCAACGTGTATTTTCAAAGTTACAGTTTTCTTAACTATCTTTACATTCCTATCAGTGCCTTCACCGAGCTTTAATTTTCTAACAGTTCTACCGGAAACGTCATCACCCTCGTCGATAATGTGAGAAATGAACCAAATGTCGTCTAAAGAATTAACTTCTAACTTAACTTCTCCTTGCTTTAAATCTTGAAAAATGATTTTCATAACGAAATGGAAAAAGTTTATATATTAATAAAGTTATTTGTATATGGTGATGAGAGGGAAAAAAGGCGGAGCGCCGCCAGCAACAGAAGTGACAGTGTTTATTTTCTTACTAATCTTAGCAATGGTAGGGTATATTATATTGTTGCCTGAAGCAGATAGGGATGCCTTGTTAGGAGATGATGATGATGATACTAACGATGGTACTTCTGGAAGCGATACAGAAGTTTTGTTGTCTGAAGCGCCGGGCGAAGTCTATTCATCAGAAAGTCAAACCCAAAGTAGATCGTTGGAGTCAATGAGGTTATATTCTACGACAGAGTCGGCCACAGAAGATTTGGCAACCTCGTTAAAGATTTCTAGAAACATTTTACAGAATAATTATAAAACGTTAGGGTTTGATATTGATAATTTTGATGAGCTTGAAGAATTAGGTCTATTGTTCTTAATTACGGAGTCTAAAGGAGACCTTATCATAGAGTTGAATGATAATATTATATCTGAAGGTGAAATCACATCCAATGATTTGCCGATTAATTTACCTCTAACTTATGTTGAAGAAGAAGATAATGTGT
>CAYTFL010000137.1:0-2374 GCA_964437105.1 Candidatus Woesearchaeota archaeon
AAATCAAATAGATTAGTGCAGGAAGATATTAGCAATTTTGACGCGTTTCTGTTCCACACAGAAGACGATGAGTTTGAGGAATTAGGAGATTTTCTACCGTACCATGAGCATAAGGTGGAGATACCTAAATTGGGCATTAAAACGCCGCAGGCAAGAAAAAGGAAGGTTTCTATCACTGACCTAATAGGTGCGCTAGAAAAGGCGCTTAAAGTGGATAATAGAAGAAAGTTAAGGTTGCAAAGATTCTTAGCATTCAATAAGCCAGATATACCTGAAAAAAAGGTGGATATTTCTAAGTTGATCGATGAAGTGTATGAAAAGGTGCTTCAGTTGTTTAAAAGAAAGAAAGTGGTGCAGTTCTCTGAGTTGGTGCCTGAAAAAGAGAAAGAAGATGTGGTTCTAACATTATTACCTTTGTTACATTTGCATGGATTAAAGAAAGTTAATCTTGAGCAGGAAGAGGCGTTCGAAGAAATACATGTGCATCAGTTTATCTAACGTTAATACTAGTAATTCTGCCAGCGTTGACAGGGCGTAAGAGTTTAGGGTGCATGTATTCTATCTCTAAGTGTAGATCAAGATCTTGAGGGGTATATTCTTTGTTACCGTCTATACTAGTTACCACGCAGTACCTAGGGTCGCGTGAGCCAAACTTATGTACGAAGAAGTAGCCTTTATACCAGTGTAGGATTAGCTTAGTCTCTGTAGTAGATACTAAGAACGTTTTTTCAGGTTCCAGTTCGTCAAGGATTGCGTCCATAGGATTAGGTAAGAGCTAACGTTATATAAAAAAATCTGAAATGGAATATATAGTTAGACCTTTTTGAAGATGTCTACGATGGCTTGGGTGTTAATGACCTTCTCTTTATGTTCAACAAAAACTGGGACGCCGCGTTTTAACATCATATCGTCGCCGAAGCTGACAACCTTCTTTTTTTCGCCTTTGAAGTTGCGGATCAACCATTCGTCTTCTTTCACCTCAAAAAGTTCGTAAAGTTTTCCGTCTCGAGTTTTTATTAGGTACATTTTTTCCCTCCTTATGCTGCTGCTTCTTTTACTTCTTGGATGCTTTTTATGAAGTTGGTGTTACCAAGGCCTTTTGGATTCCGAAACCAAATTTGGTTGCCGACTATCTCTTGAAAGTTTGTGCTATTTATTTTATCAGCTTTAATATCGCCAAAGTAAGGTATTTTCCATCTTCCTTTTCTATGAAGCCACCATTTTCCATCTCTGTCAAGTTCTATCTGGTACTCTGATCCACTTTTAGTTCTTACCAAAAAATATCTGATTTTGTTCATTACGACAACTTCACTTCCTTTAGGTTGTGTGATAGGACCTAAAGGTTTCTCATCTTTTTTTCCAAATAACCAATCCATCAATCCCATTTTTCCCTCCTATGCTGCTTGTTCGTTTCTTTGAATTGAAACTACAGTACTAGTCTTAATAATTCCTCCTTCGTTAATGTAAACGATACTTTTGCCAACAATTTGTTGAAAGTTTGTAGCATTAAATGTTTCTGCTTGTTGTCCAGTAAAACCTGTTACTGCCTGTCTCCCATTTTTGTGTACCCACCATTTTCCATCATTGTCCAGTTCAAGATCGTAATTTGATCCGCTTTTTGTTGTAGCTTTGAAAAAAGTTGGTTTATTATTTTGAACAATTGGACCTAAAGGTTTTTCATCTTTTTTTCCGAATAACCAATCCATCAATCCCATTTTTCCCTCCTTTATACACCGCGTATGATTCGCCAAACTTTTTCTGCCCAAGTTTCTGTGCGTAACGGTGCCATGTATGGTCTACCACTTATGTTGGCAGCTAGCTTAATATAGTTTTGGGATGCGTGGGAATCAGGGTGAGGGTGTATGATAGCGTTTTTTTGTACCATGGCTTGACGCATTCTACTGTCTTCAGGGATTACTCCTAACACTGGATATTCAACAAGTGCTTCAACGTTCCTAACAGAAACATCGAGTTCGTCGCCTTTAGATCTGGTAAGTAAAACGCCTAAAACTTTCTTGCCAAGCTCTTCAGCTAACTTGATAGTCTTTAAAGCGTCAGTGATGGCTGGTAACTCTGGATTGGTTACAATGATTAAGGCGTCAGAGTGTTCCATTGTGTTAAGAACTTCTTTGCCCAAACCTGCGGCACCGTCCAAAATTACGTAGTCAGCGTCTAAGTTGTTAAGACCTTTCATCCTGCTTAGTTTAAGGCCTTCCATGTCTCCTAAAGATAAGCTGCCAGTTAATAATTGTAAACCGCTATCATGGGTGTGTAAAGCTTCAGAAAATCTGTTTTCACCTTTCAAAACATGGTGTAGGCTTACCTCAGTAACCGGTAAACCTAGATATATGCCGACGTTAGGTGTTGTTACCGT
>CAYTFL010000138.1:0-2367 GCA_964437105.1 Candidatus Woesearchaeota archaeon
AAAAAAAGGCTTGAGCAACTAAATAGTAAACTTGCTGTTAAAATTGGAGTTTTTGATAGTAAATCTTTGTTAGTTAAAGAGATAATAAAAAACCATGTTATAGTAAGGGGTGTTGAAGAGTTTTATGCAAAAATATAGTTTTTTAACGAAATTGAAAAAGGAGAGGAGACTTGAGAAAGTAGATCCGTCTAAAGAGATTAGCTTGTCTTATTTACAAAAGTCTGAGAATTGTCTTAAAGCTGCAAAGATTTTGTATGATGCTAAGTTGTATGAAAATTCTGTTTCTGAGGCTTATTATGCAATGTATAATATTCTCCTTTCGATGTTTTTTCACTGTGGAATTAAGTGTGAGAATCATACAGCTGGTGGGCAGTTACTTGTGATATTGTTTCAGCTTGAGAATCTAGAGAAAATGTTTGTTCAGGCTAAGAAGGAAAGAATTGATAAGCAGTATTATGTCTCTGGAGGAGAGAATGAAGATGTTACTAATGAAAGTGCTAAGCAGATGATTGTTGATGCTGAGGAGTTTACTTTAACTCTACGTGGACACTTATTGAAGTTTGGAACAAGTGATATTGAAAAAGTACGTGAAAAGTTTGAAAAGATTTAATGAGTCTTATAAAGTTTGAAGTTACCTTGCTCGTGAATGAGTTCTAAGTCCATATTTTCTTCAGTGATAATGTAGTCAGTTTCATAGCCCTGTTTAGGTAATCTGCGTCTTTGGTCTAGTATATCTTTCATGTTGGAGATCTCGCCAGGGATGAAGTATGATGATACGGTGATAGGTCTATCCGGGTCTGTATCGATGTTGTGAGAGATTGTGTAATTGAAATCTTGGTCGAAGTCGATGAAGTAAGTTGCTTCTGGGTCGATGTTGGTGGAGATCCACATGCCGAGTTGTACAGCGTCAGTGTCTTGCCACCTTTCTTCTGCATCGTAGATGATGATTGCTGTGTTTAATGCGCTGAGCAGTATGAAGAATGTTAAAAGTAGTGGAATGTAAGTGTTTCTTTTGTAGTGTTTGATTAGTAGGAAGGAGAGAGTGATTAGTATTATGCTGATTACTATAATTGTGGGTGCAATGTCTCCTAAGAAGTATTTAGTTATTCCAATATGTGTCCAGGATGTGTTGTTGATTGGGAAGAAGCTGGCGAAAGTGATGAAAGGTGTGGTGATGGCTAAGAAGATGGCGGTTAACCAAATGTAAGTTTTGTTTAGATTGCGTTTGTAGTTAATGCAGCTTAGTAGTATGAATAATGGGAAGCAAATGCTCATGTATCTGCCAATGACTCTGTGGTCCGTGTATACTAAGGTTGAGCCGCTGTTGTTTGCTGCTAATACTAAAGAGAAAAGGAAGGTTAAGATGGTAAGCTCGATCATAAGTTTTTCTTTATCCTTTAGTGATCTGTATTTGGAGATTAAGTATATGCTTAAAATGAAAGGGATGATGGCTAAAGCTATGATGGTGTAATTTGTGTAGAGTATTGACCAAATGATTTTTTGTAGGAGGAAACTGCTTTCTTGTGCAACAGCTATCTCTGCGCCGTAGCCCAAAATGTTACTTAACGTGTAGCCTGCGACTGAACCTTTGATATATATCCAGGGAGCGATTACTATGATTGTGGTAAGAATGATGGTTAGTTTGTTGTAGATGACTTTTCTCTTCTTTATTATCTCTATTATGATTAGAGTTATAATTAATGGGAAGAGGATGATGGCGAAGATTCTTGTTAGAAAGCAAAGGCCGATTCCAATGCCTGCTAAGATGTGCCAGGATTGTTTGTTTTCTGTGAAAGATTTGTAGATGAAGTAAATTGTGAACATGAACAATGTGAAGAATAAGTTTTCGCTGAAAGTGTAGAAGCTCATGGCGAAGATTGGTGGGAGGAAGGCTATCACTAGTGAAACTAGGTAACTGTGCTTTTTGTTAAGGAATTCTTTGCTTAGTAAGTATGCAGGGAAAAGGATTAGAGATGATAAGATTGCGTTGATTATCTTTAATGCTAGTAATATCGTTTCTGTGTCTTTGAAAATATATGCTATGGAAATGATTAAGGGGTATAATGGGGGGAATTTGCCAGTGGTTGCGAGTTCATAGAAGTTGCCTGTGTTGAAGAAAGCTTTGGCTGCTTCCATGTATGCTAAGCTGTCAGAGTAGCCTAAAGGTACGGATATGAAGAAGTCTATGATAATCTTTATTATTACCAATAAGATGAAAGTGGCTAGAAGCTTCTTTTTCATAGAGATTGCTCTAAAAAAGGGGTATTAAAGGTTTGTGGAGTTTTTTTCTTGGTTTAAAAAAGAAGTTAGTAAAGTATATATATTAGAGTTAGATTTCTGGAGGATATAATGGGTTTATATGAAGAT
>CAYTFL010000139.1:0-2365 GCA_964437105.1 Candidatus Woesearchaeota archaeon
AATCTAATTACATTGATGATAGGATTCTTGGCACTGTTTGCAACGTTGAAGTTGAAGAAAATTAAGATCTATCAGCAAGGTGCTATGCTTATCTCAGCAATAGTATTATTCTTCTTACTATCTGTTGATGGAACGATTTCTAAGTTTGATGGATTGATATTCTTACTAGGTTACGGACTGTATTATTTGTACTTGCTTGGAACTGAAGATGTACTGAATCACCGTAAAAAGGTTGACATAAAGTTGGTGAAGGATATTTCTATAGCTATCACAGGGTTAGTTTTTGTTCTAATTGCTTCCGATGTTGTTGTAACGTACGGTGTGGAGTTAGCCGAGATCTGGGGAGTTAGCCAGACGATAATTGGAATACTGTTAATTGGACTGGGTACAGGGTTGCCTGAATTGTCAATCGCTGTGATGGCAGCTCGGAAAGGTGTGATGAGTATGTCGATGGGCGATCTAATCGGTAGCAATGTTTGTAATCTTCTTTTGGCAACGGGAAGTGGTGCAGTTATCTCAGGGTTCTTAGTAGATAATAATATTCTGTTAATAGACATACCTGTGTTGTTTGTTTTCACCTTAATATTCTTGTACTTCTTATTAAGCAATGGGAAGATAGAGAAGAAAGAAGGTGCGATTTTGATAGGTTTATACTTAATATATGCTGTGAGTAGAGTGTTTTTCTTTAGTTAGAAAGGTTTACTTTTCTTCCAGAACCATTCAAAGTAATTTCTAAAAGAATCTGCAACTTGTTGACTAATTATTTCAAATGCGAAAGGCATATCGCCTTGAGGTATCGCAATTAAAGTAACATCTTTGTAAATCATTACCCAGGACGGTGATTCAATGTTGTAAGGCATTCTTCTTGCTTCACAAAGTTTGTAACGGTTTCTGTTCTTTAGATTCTTATCAGTAACATCTGGATGGTAGAGTAATCTAGACTTTATGCCTAGTTTGTCAAGTTTTGCGTTAGCTTTTTTCCAATAAGCATGATGGTATTCAGGTTGTAAGGGTGGAAGCCCGTATATAACTACTTCATCACCTTTTTTTAATTTATCATATCTCTTGTCATAAGCAGTGATTAAGCCTTTGAAACCTTCATAGATACTAGCTTCTGTCTTTTTTGCAGATTTTTGTTTAAGGATTAGTTGAGGAATAAGTTTTTCTACTTTGTTTTTATTTTGTTTTAGTTCCTTTTCTCTATTATCAATGTAGTCTAGGAGTTTGTCTGGTTGAGCAGCTTGATAATATTTTGTTTTCTCTTTAGTTATGTATGAGACCAAACCTTTTTTGATTAATCTTTCAAGGATTCGGTAAATAATAGATCTTGTAATGCCAGATTTTGCCAAGATGGGACCAACTGTTGAAGAACCAATCTCTAGTAAGGCTAAGTAAACCTTTATTTCTCCGTCGGTAAGTCCTGCTTCTTTTAAGGGTGCGGTGTTCATGTGTAGTTTGGTGCGTTTGAGGTTTATAATACTTTCTATGTGTATACCTGAGGTGGTATGTCAAAGCTTAAGTATAGTTGGTTTGCTACTAGAGAATAACAAAAAGGGACGAATGTTCCAAGGAGAAGAAAAAAATGGGAAGAAGATATCACGAAAGGCAGAATGGAAGAAACATATTCCAGTTTTTCAAATGCTTAGAAGGCCACCTGGAGGAAGAGGGCAACGACGAAATTTACATTGCAGAACAACCTAACGACTTTGGATCATCCAGTTATAGAGGATTCTCTGCACGCCCAGAACTTGATTTTGAAGACCATGCTGATTGTTTCAGGAATGGAAAGATTCTGTTAGGAGTATGCACAGGACAGAAAGGATTATTGCGCATAATGTGTAGTGCATTAGGTTATGTAAGAGATCATAGAAGGTACGGCAAATTTGGTGAAAAATGCTACATGCAAGTGAAGAAATGGTGAAGAAGCTAAGAACTTCGAGGAGAAAAAAATGGCAGAAGAAAATGAACAAACAAACCAATGCCTAAT
The DNA here is from genome assembly GCA_964437105.1 of Candidatus Woesearchaeota archaeon. Classification (GTDB taxonomy): domain Archaea; phylum Nanobdellota; class Nanobdellia; order SCGC-AAA011-G17; family GW2011-AR17; genus CAYTFL01. The sequence continues at coordinate 1,988 of CAYTFL010000139.1, forward strand.
TGGAAAAAAAGAAGTAGAGTTATCAGAATTAATACCTTATCTTCAAGAGAACATGAGAAATCCTGGAATAAGAGGAGGAAGCAAGTCTTTTACTCTAATTAGATCAAAAAGATTTTTTTATGCAAATTTAACAGCAAAGGAAAATGGCATAGTTTATAGACAATGGCCAAATAGAGTAAATGGTCATTTATCAAATGATAGAAGAGGAACGGAGATCGCTTTTACTTTCGCAGGAGATTGTCGTTTTGAGAATTTATCCTCTGGACCCTCTGAGGAGTCGAGTTCAATGTTGAGGGGAATGATTGATAATGAAGCTTTAAGTAAAGCTACTAGTTGTGAAGAACCAGTACCTGGATATGAAAGTGTAAGAATTCCTCT
>CAYTFL010000140.1:0-2331 GCA_964437105.1 Candidatus Woesearchaeota archaeon
CTTTGCAATGTGTTCTGTTATAACAGGAAAATGGTTAAGTTGTTCTTCAGAAGCGTTTTTGTAGTAATAGTAAGCTAAACCTGGCAAACTTATGTTGATTCTTGGGTAAGCGCCCTTTTTCAGTATGAGTTTGTAGCATTCTTTTGCTAAGTCTTGTGATTCAATCCCTCCGTTAATGACAATAGTGTCTCCCTTGTTTACCTTTATTGAATAATTTACTAGAATTTCAGCCAATCTTTTGATTTTTTCCATGAGATAGATTTAGAGTTGAAGTTTAAAAATATTGTTAAAGTAAAGTATTTAAATTGTTCTTTATTCGCTATTGTTATGAAAATTGTGATCGATTATGAGAAATGTTGTTGGAAGAATGGTAAATGTTTAAAGTGTTCCTGTAAAGGTGCTTGTACTGGTTGTGTAGAAGTTTGTCCTACGGAAGCTTTGATTAGAGGTGATATTGTAACTGTTGATCAAAGTAAATGTAACAAGTGTGGAGCTTGTGTAAAAGTTTGTAAGTATAAAGCGATAACTTTAGAATAGGTAAAATAGTGTGAAAAATACGCCCAGTATGAATACTAGTGAGATTATTATGTCTAATATCAAGTAAGATTTTATTTCGTATTCAGGTTTTCTTTTTCCTATGATTTTTGCTTTTCTGTGCATCAAGATTATCATTATGCCTTGAATTCCTCCAGCAATTGCACCAGAAATGGCTAACAATTGAATGAATGATCCAGGTTTTATTATTGTTAAAACTATTGTTGGGATGAATACTAGTAAAGAAGTGGTTAAAGGTTTAATCTTGTAGTCAATATTGTAAACCCAGAAAAGTGCTAATGCCATAACTAGGAATGATGTAGCCATTGCAAATATTGCAAATATGTTTCCGAGGTAAAGAGCCGAGGTGCCAAGTTGTGCACCAAGTTCTAAGGTTGCAACTTCGCTTGTAGATGTGCCTGTAACACCTAGAACACCTATTGTAAAAAGTAAGTAGATTGCCAAAGGGATTAATGAACCGTAGATAATCGATTTTCTAAGTAATTTTTTATGGCTGTTCAATGTTTCTCTTAAGTCAGGGATTGCTTCCATTCCAAGAAATGCGAACATGATTACTCCATAAGGAATGAATATTTTTGATAAGGAAAAGCCTGTAAGGTTGCTTGGATCTATATTGAAAAGACATAAAACAAACATGATTAAAGCTATGATAATGATTCCTGCGTTGAGAAATAGTTCCCATTTTGTTACCGAACTAATGCCTTGGTAAACGATGTATATCATTACTGCTATGAATGCTAAAGAAGCTATTAAGGAATTTACGCCAAACAGAGCTGCAAAAATCTCACCTTCTGCTGTTGCGTATGCTACCATTGCACCATATACTGCGATCATTCCTGTAATTAACATGATAGTTTTTCCTTTCTTTCCAAGGTACTTTTCTGCATAGCCTACAAGTTGGTGTTTGCCTTTTGTTCTTAATGATATTTCGCCAACGTAAAGGTTAACAATTAGAAATACAAGGCCAAGGAAAAGTAAGTTTACCAAACCAGTAAAAAATCCTGCTTGTGAGAATACATAAGGTATACCGAAAATTCCTGCACCTATAACTGCACCAGACAAGGTTGCAATTGATTTTAGTAATCTTGTATTCATTGATAGTTTGTTGTTAAGAAGGTTTAAAAGATTTTCTAATCGTATCTGTGTGATTTTAGGTATGTTCTTAGATCTTTCATTATTGCATCAAGGTCTTCTTTAAGTTGGTCTTCGTACCTTGCCATTCTTCTTTTTGCGATGAACTTTTCATAAATTGCACCTAGTAGGGCTGCTTCAGGAGGTTTTTTTGAAAGGGTGTGCTCATCTTCAACATCTTTGTTTATGAATCCTTTAAATTTAACCACAACTTCACCTTTCTGAGCTTTCCTTTTACCTTTTGAGCTTTCTAAAACAACATCTTCAGCTTTTGCATTGAATTCAACTTTGATAATTATTTTTGTGAACTCTGCGATCCTTTTTTCGTTTGCCCACTTGAAATGGTAAGTTTTTGCACCATCTACTAGCTTTTCTGCGTAATCTGTTTCTAACATATCATAGTGCCTTTCAGTGAACCATTTCATTAAAAATTTATAAAGATGTTGTTGATTATAGGTTAAAGTTTTTGAAACTGTTTTTACTGGTGTGATAAAGTCGATCTGTGCCATTGTAGTTTAAGATGAGTTAGAAAATTATAAAGGTTTCTATTATGTTTATTTTGTAAAGGACTTTATTCTCATTGTAAAATCTACACATTCGTTTGCTAACTTGTCTTCATATTCTCTTAATTCGTGCATTCTTACA
>CAYTFL010000141.1:0-2314 GCA_964437105.1 Candidatus Woesearchaeota archaeon
CCTTATCAACAAGATCTTTTGTTGTCCAGACTTTAACTTTCTTCTGTTGTTGGAAGTGAGGATCATCAGACCAAATGTCACTTTCTGTTGCTAATGCTGCAGCTATGAAAGGTGTATCTTTAGGATCAATAGCCCACATTATTTTTTTTGCCTTATCAAAATACTGTGATATTAATCTATCATCAACTATGGTAGTTTTCTCCTTTAAACTACTAAGAACCATATCAAAAGTTTCATCATCAATACGCCCCTTTTTTAAAATGTAATTTTTGTACTTTTCAACCTCTTTCTCAGAGAATTGGACAGTGTAGAGTTCACAGCTAAGGTGAAGTAAGAGATATCTTGCCATACCATCTTTGATTAATGCAGAGATAAAAATGTTGGTATCAACAATAAGTCTCATTTTGTAAATCGCTTTAGTATCTCACCTTTAATCTTATGCCCTAACTTATCAGCGTCTTTCTCAGTAAGTTCACTTTTTGCAAGAACCTTGTCTATCCAATGCAATTCTCTGACCTTTCTTTCAAAAGATTGTCTTGCTACGTCGCTCCATTTAATCTCTGAATGAGCCTGCATCTCCTTGTGGAGCTCTTCAGGGATTGATAAAGTCATGTTTACCATATTTGAATTATGTGTTAACACATATATAAGCCTTTCGGAGGTTCGAGTCCTCCCTGCCCATTACTCAGAAGTTGTTTCAGGAGTATCATAATAGAAAAACATACTAATCCAATTCTTGATCCAGTCAATAACCCTAGTAATAAGTCCTTGCTCAAAACATTTATCATCTATACAAAAGTTGCTCCTACATTCGTAATGGTTATCACAAAGTGAATCCTCTTCTTTTTGAGATTCCCATAAATAAACAAAATCTCCGTCCTCAGAAAGACCAACATTACAATAAGAATTTACTTCATCTATTGTTTCTCTGATACCTATGGGATAACAAGCAGTTGAGTATAAACAACCTTGTAAACAAGAAGCAGAGCCATTCTCTGAGATTATTGCGTCAGATACCTCATCAGTTTGATTCTCTGAAGAGATCAGTTCTTCTATTTGTTCAGGAGTAAGATCAATTATTGTATCTGTTGTCTCATCACTAATTGATTCATTGGTCGTAGTTTCTTCATTCTCTTGCCTTTCTTCTTCATCTTGTTGTTGTTGCTCAACAGTTTTACATTCAACGTCAGCAGAGTCACAGATGTAATCTGCGCCATAAGTTACAACACAGTCTATTTCTTTAAGTTTACCCTCAAAACTTGAAGCGCTTGAGTCAGTAGCTTCACAATAGTAAACTCCTCGAGTATAACTATTAACACAGTAATTTGTGTTTGTCCCCGTTGTTCCCGCAGTTGCGATTATATAGTCTGGACCATCTACAGCGTAAGAAACGCAGCCTGAAGAAGAGCAAGTGCCAATACAGCAATAACTAGTATCGTTTACTTCAGCCCATTCGCCAACACATAGTTGGTCACTTGTACAAGTTTCGCCGCTACTATCAGAACATGTTAAAGATGTAGTCTCGTTGCTAGCAGTACTATCGTCAGTATCATCAGTAATAGTGCTACAATCAGATTCTTGGCAAACGTCTCCTACTCCATCATCATCAGTATCACAACAGTAATAACCATAAGTGCCCCAACCATCAGAACCACAATTACCTAAGGCTGCATCCGTATCACCGCATACACATTGAGTATAAAGGGAAGTGTCGTAGTCAAGTTTTGTGTCTATTGGACATTCTCCGCCAATATCTGGGCAAGGGCCGCTTGAATAAGTTCCAGAGTCGCAACACCAAATTGGTACTTCCTCAGTTGACCAAGTTACTCCGCCGCTACCTGAACCCCACTGACAATCACAAGTATTACCGTAAGGTATAAGTGCACCAACTTCACATAAAGGTGTGCTGCTACAACAATCGCCGTCACTGGCTTCTAAAGAGGTTCCGCCACAAGTTTGGCCACTTTCTAAAAGGTAACCGCTTTGAGCCGAACAAGTTTCTACAGTTTCGCAGTTAGAATCAGAAGTACAGTCGCTATCATCACAATCTGTTAAACCATCTTCATCGTCATCAAAACTATTGCTACAATAACCAGATTCTGTTCCGGGGTTGCAATCGACTGGAGATGTGCCAGCACAGTTAGCATAACTTTCGTACATGCCACAAATGCCATCGCCACAGTTTGCTACTAATGTAACCCCGTATAATCCTAAACCAAGTAATGTTGCAGTTCTTTTGAATGTCATAGAAAAGGTGGAAAATTGTTCATATATAAATGTTTCTATTGGAGTGTTACTGAAGAGTAGTTAAGAG
>CAYTFL010000142.1:0-2308 GCA_964437105.1 Candidatus Woesearchaeota archaeon
AGATGAACCAACTGCCCAGCCAACGTTTTCGTTAACCATGCAAAAAGAATTTAGGCTTTCTTCAGTTGGAGTTTCTTGCTGTTCCCAAGTTGTTCCACTATCATCAGAATGTAGGATTAAAGAATCTTGTCCAGAGTATCCAAAACCGTAACCGCCAGCTGCCCAACCGTCATTATCGACAAAGTCTATGCTGTATAAAGGAGCTTCTGTACCAGATTCCATTGTTTCCCACTCGTAAGCTAGGGTGGGTGCGACTAAAAGCAATGTGCTTATTACTATTGTTAAAAATATATGGCCACCTCTCATACATTTTGTTATATAGTTTAAAATATATAAGAGTTACGGAATAAATTTTATTGTGTCAGAAAGGTTGTTTGAGTCTACAACGCGTGTTGCATGTTTCTTTAATTCTTCAGAAGTGGAGTTGAATGCAATGGATAAACCAACTACTTTGAATGCTTCAATATCTGATTCAGTATCGCCAATGTAAATACATTCTTTAGGAGAAATATTTAAATCGTTGCAAAGATTATGAATTATGTCTGATTTTTTTCTTTTTCCTGCACCAATAGGCCAGACAAACTCGCCAGCGACTTTTCCATCACGAATTATCAGCTCATTAGCGAAAATATGGTCAACACCATGATCTTTTTGCACTCTTCTTACTGCATCAATGCTAGAACCGCTAACTATTGCTGTAATGTAACCCTTATTTTTCACGTGCTCAAATGTTTCTGCAACACCAGGCAAATATTCTCGTTCATTGACTAAATCATAGTAAGGTTTAGCATCTTTACCTTTCCAGAGTTTAACTACAACTTCTTTAACCAACCGATCGTAGTCTGTGTGCAAATATTTTTCAGTTAGGATTTTACCTTCCTCTTCTGTACCAAACCTTTTATGGAGCTCTATCCAGAAGTTAATGTCTCTAAAAATTACTCCGTCCATATCAAAACAAATTAGCTTAAATGACATGTTTAACAAGATATTATGGTAGTTATATAAAAGTTACGGCTTATACCTTAGGTGAAAAGTTTATAAAAATTGACTTTTTTACCTTTTGCATAACATGGAGCCTAAACCTAAAACTTTGAGAGAAATGTACATTAGTGGATTAGATAGGATGAGAAGAGTAGATCTTGATAAATCAAAGAGCAGATTAGACTATGTACTAGAACAAGGCCCAGATTTAGATGAGGATAGACTAAAAGTTCCCCCAGAACTACAAGATGTTATGTATTCATTTAGTAGATATTCTTGTATACAAACCTTTAAGGATGCGGGAAAAATGTTGTTTGGGAGTTTAGTATGTGCTGGTTTAGTATATGGTGGAATAGAAGGGGCTTTTGCACTAGAAAGAATGAATTCAGACATTAGTGACCTGTTACAAAGTGTAGTTTTAGGATTATCTATGGGTCCGGCAGTGGCAGGAGTTTCTCTATTAAGTTCTGGTGTCTTTCTTACTGGTCTTGGAGTAAAAGATTATTTAGAGTTAAGAAGAGAGAAGTGGTGTAAGCCTTTAACAGAGAGGGAAAGAACTTTAGCTAATTATGTCCTTATGGAAGATAATCTGGAGTAAGAGTTACGGCTTATACCTTAACATTGTCCGAGGGAAAGCTATAGCATCTTTAATGTTTTCTAGGCCGCAAATCCAACGGATGACTCTTTCTATGCCTACACCGTAGCCCGAGTGAGGTACGGAACCGTATAGTCGAGTGTCCCAGTAGAATTGGTAGTCCTTAGGGTCTTCCCCATCTTTCTTCAAACGTTTTTTCATGTCTTCAATGTCTAAACTTCTTTGACTACCACCAACAATTTCTCCAAAACCTTTAGGTGCAAGCATGTCAAAGCATAATGCTTCATCAGAATTATCTTTGTCTCTAGGTTTGTAGAAAGCCATAACTTTTACAGGGTAATGAGTTACAACAACAGGTACATCAAAATGGTCCATTAACTTTTCTTCCTCAATAGTTCTAAGGTCTTTACCAAACTTTACGTTCATCTTAGATTTATCTTTTAAGATCTTAAGAGCTTCACGGTATTTGATAGTTGGCCATTTCTTTTTAGTTATTGCAAGCAATTTCTTTGGATCCTGGCCTAATAGTTTAAGTTCTTCGCTCCTTTTAGCAACTACTTCTTTGATACAGTACTTTATCTCTTCTTTAGCAAATTCTGTAACTTCTTTCAAATCCATCCAGGCAGCTTCCATCTCTGCCATCCAGAATTCGCATAAGTGGCGAGAAGTCTTAGACTTTTCTGCCCTGAAGGTTGGAACCATGTTATAAACTTTTTCAAGAGCAAATATGTC
>CAYTFL010000143.1:0-2277 GCA_964437105.1 Candidatus Woesearchaeota archaeon
AAAAAACATGTGAGAAAAATTCTATATTACAACCAATGCTGTCAAGCCAAGACCGGAGTATATTGATTGAAGGACCCTTTATTATAAATCCGCTAGAAGATAATAATTTAGAGGGGGATACAGATGAATATTATATCGAGTTCGAAGTAATAATAGGTGAAGATGCGCCAGATATAACTTTTGATGGTGTGAACATAGAAATGTCTGAAGGAGATAAGTTGAGGTTCTCTGAAGACGGTTTTGTCTTTGAGCTAACAAAAGAGTCAGAGTTTGAATTGAAAGACTCTAGAACTTATTTTTCTGTTCCAGCTGATAGTGAAGCAATGGAGTTCACTTTAAAAATTGATTCAACAGAAGAAAAGTTTGTAGTATTAACCGAAGATGATGACTTTAAATTTATTACTGGTAATAATAAAGATCCTTACAAACTGGTTATGAACACATATTATGAGTTTTCACAGTTAGTTAAAGAAGATGGAATTGCATATGAAGGGGGTCAAATTATTGTAAAATTCGAAAATGATGGAGATCGGACGTTGAACGTAAAAGAAAGCGAAGAAAAAACTGTTACTTACATGTTTAACACGGAAAATATGGAGCTTCACCTAAACAGTGATTTTCAGGATGGAGAGTTGAGAGATATGAGCGAACACCAGGACCAACTTTATAACCTAGAACTAACTTCTTTAGAAAATAATAATCCCTTAACTATAGAGTTAGATGACCAAGATGATGAAACAATTGAAGTTGAGTTTAATATGGGTGAAGAAGATGATCTTACTATCGGCCAATTATTTCAAGATGAAGAAACAGAGAATTATTACTATCCTGCAGCATACGAAATTAATTTAGATGGAGAAGAGAGAGAGAATATTCAGATTTGTGATAGGACATTTACAACAAGTGATGAAGATCTTTTGGGTGAAGGTACGCTTGTTGGATTTAATATTATGGAAGAAGAAGGAAGAGTTAGTTGTCCAATAGAAGATTGTTCATTCTCAAGTAATGGGGAAAAATTAGGAGAGACGACATTATACTGTCAGAATAAAGATTTGCTTCTTGGATTGGATTCTAGTTTAACGCCATTTGAAGAGGTGAAATTTGATTCCAATTCAATAGAATGTACTAAAGACAATTGTGGAGTAACAGATCTAGGTTTAATCCTTAATGAAGAGATAGAGATTGAAGGACTGAAAGGGTTTGATTCGTTAGAATATTTTGTTGAAGACCAATATACTCTTAATGCACAATCATTTGACTATGGAGACTATAACATTTATTTATTTGATGAAGAAGCGCTACTTGAGTTAGGTTCATTAAACGTATATGGAGAAAGGATTACTGTAACGTGGGCTTGGGATGGTTATGGTGAGACTAGGAAGGCGTTGTTAGACGAGTTTGCTGAAGAAAAAACGACTAGCTCAGGTTATGATTATAAGTACCTAATACAATTTGATGATTTTGGAGATACGCTTATTAGATGTTGCGAAGATGATAGACCTTATTCAAGTATTAGTGAAGCGGAAGACTTTGTATATGGTAAGACTTATTTCTTAGGGTGTGGACAACAATATTATAGAAATAATAGGAATATGTTAAATGTTAGTGAAGGTGAAGAGTGTGAGTTGTCTAGCGTAGGTATTACAGATGAAGAAGAAGTTGTTGAAGTTGTTACAGATAAAGGAAGTGTTAATACTGTTAATGATTTAGATGAAGCAAGGAAGCTTGCAAAAATAGGCAAGACAGATTCTTATTGTGGGGGGAGTACAGCTGCGCCCGGTACAGGAGGGATGTCGTGTTCATGTGAAATGGATGAGTTGATAACTTATGGAGGAGCATCTAAAGGTTATACCGGGCTTTGTCATGCAACACTAGATAAATATTGTTGCCTTAAAGAAGAAGAGGAAGATAGAAGTAGAGAAGAAGAAATAGCTTGCGGAGATTGTACAAGTTTAGATAGTGATACGAATTACTACTTTTGCATTACCTATGAAGGAGATTCTATGGTTTCAGAGAGACCATGCGATCAAGAATATGCAGTCAACCATTGGGTTAAACCAGTTAAAGGTGCGTCGCTTTCTTCAGAACAATGCAGTTATCCAGGAACGTGGTACTGCCCTGGAGAGACTCCACCTGAGATAGAATCTGAAGATTGTGAGACTGGAGAGAAGATTTGTGGAGATAATGATGAAGTTTTAGTATGTTATGGAACAGGTTACCTAAGAGGAGAATTTTGCACACCGAATATACAAGAGTGTGAGAGGGGGCAGTGTGTTG
>CAYTFL010000144.1:0-2242 GCA_964437105.1 Candidatus Woesearchaeota archaeon
ATTGCCATCACTATTATGGGCCACTTCTTTCTTACTTCTTCCTCCTCAATATGCTCTTCATGTTCCATTCTTTATATATTGACAATGAACTATTTAAAGATTTTCAACAATCTGGTTGAGTTCAATACAACAAGATTTATATATAACCTCTTTTTGCACAGATCATCTAAAATGAACACTGAAGAAGTACCGGAAGAACAAGTCTTAACTGACGATGAAGATTTTGAGGATGGAGAGTATGAAGACGATTATGAGCACGATTATGGGAGTGAGATGGCTGACTTTGATGATGATTAAAACAAGAAATATATCATTACAGGGATTAACAAACATCCCATCATATGACTTCTAGATATATCCTTAACATTAGGTATTATTCCTAAGGCTGTGCTTATCACTAACACTAAGAATCCTATCCAACCTGAGATAACTATCACTAAAACAACAACTAAGATTATTACAGTTAAACAAACTTTATGATAATCTACTTTTGATATTAACTGTGCAAACATCTTTGATAGATAAACTGCAAGTATGGTTGCAAACCCTCCTGCTACAACTGCCACTGTAAGAAAGATTACAAAACTGAACGGCGTAATACTCATAATCTCTGACACTGTTACAATTGCACCATTCCTCGCTTTATCTAGCACATAGAATGTAACTAAAGAAAGTACCATGTTCACTGTTGACAACGCTCCCACAAGTATCAAAAAACCTCTCTCTGTCACTTTAATCATTTCCGACCCAATTATTGCTGCCTGCGCCGGCCCCAACCCTGGTAAAAAGCTAGCGATCCATCCTACAGCTAACGCACACGGCAAAGCTTGCACTATCCCTTCTGTTTTCACACTACTTGACTCTTGCACAGGTATATTCACTTTATCTTTTAGACTTACTAACAACATACTCAATCCAAACAACCCTGATAGTAAAGGGAACAACATTTGCTCTTGCGGCAAGTTTAACACAAAATAACCTAAGACTCCTGAACTGATAAAAATCACAAATGCCCATAATGGCGCTTGATCTCTTAGAATCATGTATATGCAAACTAACAACAGTATCCAGCCAATGTAAGATTGAAGATAAGGGTAAACTAATGCTACAACTTTAACTAAGAACGGCGAACAAATTATGGCTAGAACTAAACCTCCAAACGACCCTATTACTGTTAGTAAAACTGCCTCTACTCCTTTCCCTTGTAAAAGTAACTTATGTCCAGGAAGGATACTTAACGCGGTCTCTGCTTCTGGCGCCCCAAGAAACACTGAAGGTATCGTGTCTAAGAACGTATGCGTTACAGCCATTGCAATAATAATTATGCTTACTAACATTGGAGAACTATACTGTATTAATGTACCTGATATACTTAACAAGAGAATGGCTATTAGGTTAACATGTACACCAGGTATTAATCCAGTTACAATTCCCAACCCGATGCCTAATAAGGTTGCAGTTATTATTTGAAAGAACATAATGATTATATTTTTACATTTTTAATAAAGACTCTCCGAAAAAATCCGGAAGATTTTCAACTATTGCGAATAAAGGTTATAGTTATGAAGCTCTCTAACAACTCTTAGCAGGCTCATACCCTTCTAGCTCTTCCTCAGAAGTAAAACACACTAAATTCTCTGGATTAATCTTTTTAGCCCACTTACAACCGGGCTTATGGTAAATGTTAGAATTCTTGCTAGCCACAAAAAGACAACCTTCCTGCGGATCAATACATGACCACACTCCTTTCCCTGCTTCCTGCGCAACTTTCTCTAGAGCTTTATACTCTTCATACCTTTTAGTACTCTCATTATACTTATCATAAACTCTAACAAATCCTTCTTCAACCATAAAACCATTAACAGATAACCCATCTAAGTACACATACCTTAAAGACCTACCATACTTCCCTTTATCAGTCTCATCAGTTTCAAGGTACACTTGCTTACCAATCAACAAATCTGTCAACGCATCCGTAGCATTATCATATCCACACTCACCAGTTTCTGGCGCATTTATCGCTGCCAGTCTAATCCTTTCACCATTATCCACATCTATTGTATCTCCGTCCACTACTTTCATTACAAAGAACGGTCCTTCTAGCTGCAGTTTAGCGCTAAGAACTGTTGTCACTAAGAATAATGCTATAAACCCTACTATTACAGTGATTATTGCTGCCCACAAGATTTGTTTTTCTTCCATAATCTTACCTAACAATCCTTTTTCAAAAAGGTTTAGCGAA
>CAYTFL010000145.1:0-2205 GCA_964437105.1 Candidatus Woesearchaeota archaeon
AGGGTATTTTATAGAAGAGGAGAATATCTTTTCATTAAGTTTGCACATGCAGTTTCTTTCAGAGATGGATAAGAAGCAGTTTTATCAGCAGATAGCTTATCATCGGTCTAAAGCAGAGAAAGTTGAGCAGAAGTATGAGTATAATGTTGTGAAAGAGTTCTTCAACAAATTCTTTGAAGTGAAGGATGTGAAAGAGTGTTGGATTGAAAAGTTTTCTATTGCGTTACTGTTTATCTCTTTTACGATTTAAACTGGGATTGTCACGCTTAATGTTTGTTTTAAGACGTCCATACTTTCCCGATCCAGCCTGTAACGAGGGCTTTCATCTTCGTTTTTCTTTCTTTTCTTTTCCATCATATTTACACATGCTAGTAAGTGCCTGTTTGTTTCAATACCACATGAACATTTGAAGCTGTGCCATTCAGCGCTTTTGTTTTTTCCGCCACATATCGGACAGCGACTACTATTGTTCTGTGGAGAGACATAAATATGAGGAATATTTTTCCATCTAGCTTTGTAATCTATCATTCCTTGTATTTGATTGAAAACTGCTCTATTCAACCGACCTAAAATCTTTCTTGGCAATTTACGATGTGGTTGCATTCTGCCAGTGATTCTATTTTTCTTTACTACTTTCTTGTTCACACCTTTCTTCAGCCCTTTTAGATCTTCCTGAATGATCATGAGCTTATTTTCTTCTGCATATCTAATAACTTCATTCAGAATCTTGTGAAGGTAAGCATCCTTTCTATTCTTTTTGTTCTTGTACCAGCGAGAAAGGATTCTGCGGTGTAAACCTTTATCGTGAGGATATCTCTTTTGTAAGCCTCGAGCCATCTCAAAATATTTGCAGTTAAGTTCGTAAACCTTCTCAAGGTTCCAAGCGTGAATAACAGTTTCTTCTCCATGAAAGGCCAGGCTAACCATATTTCTTTCATTTATATCAATGGCCATTATTCCTTCTGGAGTGTAAGGAGTATATTCTTTCTTTATTGTGAATACGCAGTGTGTGGGTGTGACAACAATTTCGCCTAAAGATATTGAACCTTCTTCTGCAGCTTTAAAGAACTGTTCGTGGTAAGCGCCCAATTTAAGGTCCAAGTAAACATATTTTCTTGGAGCGACAGTAATACGCAAGCGCGAACCTTCAAGTTTGGCATTGTAGCCTAAGCGAACGCGCATGGACATATGCTTTACTACAGGAAAAGTGATTTTCTTACCTTTGTTCATCTTCCTTACATAACCTCGATAAATACCAAGAGCATCACGAGAACATTGAACGGAATTGGCACCACTCAAACCAGTTGCTTTACGAACAGATTGACGAAATGAATTAACGCCTTGTAATGAAGTCTTGCCAGTTGTTCGAAGCCCAGCTAGGAAAAGGTTCAAGCCCTTCCTATAATCACGAAGAAGTGGAAGTAGAGCCTTATTCTCCCCAAATTCAATACGTACACCTTTGATTGCGTCAGTCATATCAATAGGTAAGGAGCTGGACTATATAAACGCTGCGCGGCCATTTGTCCTGTCCGCCGCTAAGCAGTTACAGTGTTGCGAAAGCTTAATATAGAGGTAGTAAAAAAGTAATTTTATGGGATTCGATCAGAGAATTGCAAGGAATGCGAGGACTAAGTTAGTTGAACTTGGAGAGTTGTTAATGAACCGTGAAAAAGTCTATAGTTTTGAAGTATGTGAGGGTGAAAATACTTTGCATGGCCTTTATCATAGACTCGGTGCTGAAACGTTACAAGTTGTTTGTGATTTGCAAAGAACTCAGCAGGATCAAAGAGGGATGTGTATAGAAGCGCGGTTGCTTGGTACACGACAGATGTTTGAAGAGAGGTCAAATGGTGTTCCAATAGATGAATTAATGAATGATGAAAGATTAGAGTTAGGCACGTTAGGTGAAACGCAAGTATATGTAGAATTTAACGTTTTATACCTAGCAAGAGTTATTGGAAATGAATGTCCTTCGTATAGTATTGATTAATACTCAATCTTAAATTCTTTAAATTCTTTAGTATAAGGTTCCTCAGTGACTTCAATGGTAGTAACCTTTGCACCTTCAGGGCCGATCGCGCAAAATTCTAAAATATCTTTAACTTTTTCATCTCCTCCTTCAAAGACAGCTTCAACGCCTTCAGTAGTATTCTTGACGTAACCTTTCAAGCCTAAAGCTTTAGCTCTCTTCTCAGTGTTAGCTCT
>CAYTFL010000146.1:0-2204 GCA_964437105.1 Candidatus Woesearchaeota archaeon
TAACTCAACTAGGTATCTGATGGCCCTTTCATAGAATTGTCTTTTTGTGGGGTTTGTTTCTTTTTCTAACTTCTCTTGAAAGCTTTGTTTAAGTTCTTTTAGTGACTCTAATTCATCTTCAAAATAAAAACGTCCGTAGTCTGCATGGAATACGAATTGCGCTATTCCTTTTACATTCTCTCTTTCAACTTCTTTCATCAAATGGGTGAAATTCTTTAGCTTTCCTATGTCGTGAAATATACAAGCAAAAAATAATAGTTCTTGTCTAGAGCGTTTGCCTACTTTTTTGTTTAGATGGTGGGAGAGTTTCCAAGGTAGTATTGATAATGCTGTTTCAAGAGCTACAACATCAATTTTTCTGTGTTTTTCCTCAAGATAAATAAATCCGTATAGCCTTTGTAAGATATTTACGACCTGGAGAGAATGCATAAAGCTCGAGACATCTCCATGGAACTCTGGATTTTCTCTAACTTGTCTTAAGCCTTCAAATTCTTTTACTAAGTGCCATTCTTCAGATTCAATCTTTTTTAGTTTTCCTATAACTTCTCCTCCATATTTACTAACATAGAAATCTAATATCCTTACCATTCTTGAATTCATTTTAACACCTCATATTCTTATTTGATCTTTATTGGCTTTTTTGATAAATAATAATTAATATTTTTTTAATAGGTATATAAACATTTCTCTTTATTGTTTGTTAATTTGTTATTATTAACTCCAGAGTAGAAATCTTTAAATACTTGATTAGGTTAATATATGATAGAATGAGGGGGCATTTTGTTTTATTGGTTCTGATTGTGTTTTTACTTAGTTCTTGTTCTGATAAGACTACGCCAGTTGTCACTGATGTTAGTGGTGGTGCTGTTGTTGAGCCGCCAAAGGAAGAAGTTGAGGAGGTTGAAGAAGATCCTGCTGAAACTGAAGAATCTGGTGCTGAAGAGGAAACAGCTGGTGATGCAGAGTCTGCTGTTGAAGAAGAGAGTGATGAAGAGGTAGAAGAAGAGACAGGATCAGAAGAGGTTCAAGAAGGAGTCTATACTATAACAATCCAGGATCTGAAGTTGTCTAATAAGGAGTTGACTGTTAAGAAGGGAGAAACTGTTATTTGGGAGCATAATGATGCGTATGAAACTGATGGTCAAACTAAGCATATGGTTGCTGCGCATACTAATGAGTTTAGAAGCGGGATTATGCTTAAAGGGGATAAGTTTGAACATACTTTTGAGGATACAGGGACTTTTACATATATAGATGTTTTCTATAAGGATAAAGGAGATCTTAGAGGAACGATTATTGTTGAGTAATTTCACAAGCTTTATATACCTTAGTTTTTAATGGTGACCTATGCCAGGCATATTGGATGAACTTGACATGCGGAATGTTAAGGTATTTAAGAAGGATTTTTCTGAGTTGTTTAGGGTTTATAATGGAATTAATGAGCTATATGCTAAGATGGGTAAGGATGTTGATAAGTATATATTTAAGTTTAAAGAGGCTATTAAGGTCTTTAATGAGAAGTATGGGTTAGTGGTCAGACTAGATAAGGCATTGGATAGCCTTAAGTTAAGGGTTTTTTTGAAGGAGGAGAGTGTGAGAGATGTTTTTAGTAATGTCGCTTCAAAGGTCGATGGTCTGAATTCTATAGGTATTAAGAGTGCTGATGCAGTTAAGGTTGAGGAGACAGATAGGTTTTCAAAAGAGCTTGATAATGCGAAGGATAAGTTGTTTGTGTCTTATAATGGTACTGTGGCTCTTTTTAAGGTGGGAGAAGAAGGTATTGAGATCATTGGAGAGGGTATCTTTGATGGTAAGACAGGGGAATTTGAGATATGTGCATATTATGCTGTTAAGGGTGGTGTCAAGGATGTAGATGTTCATGAAAGGTTAGTCGGTTTTGGTTTTTTTGAAACTACAACTTTTGAGAAGGTCAGTAATTTTTTGAAAAGGTTTAATCCGAGGATTGGAGAATGAAATCATTAGTGTTTTTGCTGTTGGGGATAGCAGGGTTGTATTTTGGAGCAGGTTATGTGGTAGCTAGCGCTAAGAGCCTTGCTAAAAGGTTTAAGGTTTCTGAAACGATGATAGGGCTTACTATAATTTCTATAGGAACTTCTATACCTGAGATAATGACAAATCTGTTTTCGGGTTTGAAGATAAGGGCTGGTGTAGAGGCTTCTGGTATTGCGATCGGAACTAATCTA
>CAYTFL010000147.1:0-2188 GCA_964437105.1 Candidatus Woesearchaeota archaeon
GAATGCCCCTGTAACGAAAGCTATGAAAACTCCTACAAGTACGATAAAGAGGAGTATGTTTCTATCGTACGCTGTTAAGTTGATCCATTCTGGAAGGTTCTGTAGTATGCCTGATGTTGTACCTAGTGAAAATAAAACCGCGATTGCTGCAATTACAAAACCTAAGCCTAACCCAAATCCTTTGAATTTTGTTTTTGCTCCAAGTATTCCTATCAAAAGCATGAAAGTGATTAGTGCTATTGTCATGAATGAGATTTGTGGTAAAAATTCGTTCATGATCGCAACTAAGTCTGTTGCTCTAACAAATAAAAATGCTGTAATTATTGAAATTACAACGTTAATGCTTTGCTTGTCATCTCCAAATAATTTTATCTTGGATAACATTGCATAAAAAATTGTGAAAACTAGTAAAAATGGTAATGCAACTTCAAAGAAGCCCATCGTTTCAAGTTGTTCCATTATTTGAGTAAGATCTATTCCTTCTAACATTATTCATCATCATCTCCTTTAGATTTTTTTGCTCCACCACCTACAACGTAAAACATGATTCCTACCATTGCTAGTATGAAAACTACAAGGACGAATGTTTCTGTTCCGATACCTGTGATGTAAGTCCAAACTGGTGCAAGCCAGCCGAACGATTGAAAAAAGATTAATACGATTGAAACCAGGAAAGCTATTGCGAAGCCTGCTTGCCAACCTTTAAAGCTATCCATGAAGTTGAACTCTTTCTCACCTGAAAACATGCTTCCGATTAACATTAAGAATGAAATGATTGCAAGTAAACCTAAAGCAACTAAAGGTAAAGATTCTTGGATTGAGGTAACAATCTCTTTTGCTGCAACTACAAAGAAGCCTACAACGAATGCTACCATAGCGTTAAGGTTCTTTTTAGGATGTTGGCCTTTTTCATCTTCAGTTCCAAAGATTTTAGTCTTTTCAAGTACTCCAAAGAATACTGTGAATACTAACAAAAAAGGTAGTACAACATCATAGAATCCAATCTCTTGTAAAAATTCGATAGCGTTGCCAAATAGAGTTCCAGCCATAATATTCAATTATAGCCCTGTTAAGTATTTAAATGTATCGATAAAGAAATAAAAAAATTAATCTTCGTCTTCAAGATTGTCATCATACGTAGGTACTGCACTTTTTGAAATGATGAAAATGTCTCCAACTGCTTTTACAAGCCTGTGCGGTACTATTACACCTTTTGCGCCACCAAGAATTTTTGCTAAGAAAGAGTTTCTTGTTGCCCTGATTCTCCAGCCTGAAACTTTGTTGCTTAAAAGAATCGCTTCTTCTACATCACCAAAGTAGTCGCCACCATCAGTGAAAACTTGCATATTGTATACTTCTGTTAGATTTTTGATTTTTAAAGCCATAGTTGAGTCCCTCCAAAATAATAAATCTTTTAAGGATTTAAATATTTTTCTTTTCTGTAATGATAGAGTACAAGAATCTAGTTATGATTGGTAGTTCGCATGTAGCTATTGAGAGTGTTAAAGAAGTGAAGCGAGTTATTGAGGATAAACGGCCTGAATTTGTTGCAATTGAGTTAGATAAAGGTAGGTTTGTTAGTTTAATGTCTAAAAAGAAGAAGAAGTTAAAGTTGAAACAAGTTTTAGATCTTGGTGTGTCTGGTTTTTTGTTTAATCTTGTTGGTGCTTGGGTTGAGGAAAGAGTCGGAAGGATGGTTAGAGTGAAGCCTGGGACTGAAATGAAGCAGGCTGTTGTGTCTGGTGCAAAAGTGAAAGCTAAGTTAGTATTGGTTGACCAAGATATTAGGGTGACCATAAAAAAGTTTATGAAAACTATAACTTGGAAAGAGAAGTTTAGGTTTGTCATAGATATTGTAAAAGGTATTTTTGGGAAGTCAGATTTGAAGATTAAAGGGTTGGATTTGCGTAAAGTTCCTACAGAAGAGTTTATTGAGAAAGTTTTGGATTTGGTTAAGAAGAGGTACCCTTCAGTTTACAAGTGTCTTATTTCCGATAGGAATAAAGTTATGGGGAAAAGGTTGGTTAAGTTGATGGAGAAGTATCCTGATGCTACTATTGTTGCTGTTGTTGGTGCTGGGCATGTTAAAGGGATGGATGAGTTGATTCGGAAGAATTTTTCCTGTTCCGCGGCCTAGAATTTAGAAAAGTATTTATGTAAGATTGTCATTATTTTGTTTATGGGTCTT
>CAYTFL010000148.1:0-2170 GCA_964437105.1 Candidatus Woesearchaeota archaeon
CAGTTCCAATTTCTGCTGGCACTCTAATTAAACCAGTTGATGGTAACTGTCCTTCTCTAAACTGATGTATCCTCGATTTTGTATCATAAGCGCCTATATCATAAAATACTTCAACTGCACCGGGCAATACAAAACCCACAACTCCTCTACCGATTGCTAAGTAACTTTCAATATCTTCACATACATCATTCCCATAATGTCTTCTCACTCCACATAATGCTCTTCTCAACGTAGTTTCAGTTATTTCATTCATTTTTTCCTCCTTAACATACAAAAGAAAATTAAACTATAACTTATAAAATTTATGCTGCTTCAAACTTCAAACTTTTAATCTCAGGGTACCGCTCTTTCATCTTTTCTTCCAGCATACCTGCAAACTCTTTAGGCACTTCATGCTTAACCACAACATTCCCTTCTTTCGCTTCAACTTTCGCATCATGCAAATGGAACGCTAGTTCAAGAAACCCTTGCACTTTTTCCGCCAAATCTTCAACAACTCTAACCACTGTCACTTCATACTTTAACTTCTTCCCTGCCAACGGATGGTTAAAGTCTACTAAAACTCTTCCTCCAGAAACAGATTTAACGATTCCCATAGAATTATCAATGTTCACTTGCAACCCTGGTGCGGGGTTAATATTATGCTCTTTAAACTTACTCAACGGTATCATATGGAACAGATCAGCATTACGCTTACCGAACCCTTTCTCTGGCTCAACAGAAACTTCAATCTTCTTTCCAATCTCTTTGTCAACCAACGCTTCATCCAACCCTTCAACAACATCCTTTTCACCTAAGCAAATGATCGTTTTAGAATGAAAATGTCCTTGCACTCCTTCCTTCTTAGCAACCTCTTGATCATTCAGGTCAAATATCGCACCATTCTCTAACCTACCAACAAATTTTATTTCAATAACATCTTTAACTTTAGTTTTCATGCTAAGTGAAAAATAATTGATCGTTTATAAAAGTATGGTTGCGCCTTAACAATAGATATAAGTACTATCCATATAACAACCGGTATGTGGCAAAACAAACTCGATCCAGCGATAAGGGAACATTTTGACGATCTAATAAAGAAGGTAGTTAAAGAGAAAAAAGCCTATTCAAACGCTAACAACCCGTCTAAGGCCCAGCTATGGTCAGCTTTAGCCGTTCTCAGCAAAGAAGTGTCAGACCTTCAGTTAGAAGTAAAACGTCTACAAAAGGGTAAGAAGAAGGTAAATAGAAAGATTAAGAAGACGTTAAAGAAATATTAGTCATTAAAACTATCTTCAATCAAATCACTTAAACTATCTTCAATAAACCTTCTTTCATCAAGGCTAACTGAATCATAGTCAATTTCCTGATTACCTTCAGCTA
This sequence comes from Candidatus Woesearchaeota archaeon, assembly GCA_964437105.1. Lineage (GTDB taxonomy): Archaea > Nanobdellota > Nanobdellia > SCGC-AAA011-G17 > GW2011-AR17 > CAYTFL01. The sequence continues at coordinate 1,363 of CAYTFL010000148.1, forward strand.
AACGGATATGGTCTGGACCAAGGGGACAAAAGTTTAGATAAAAAGGATCTTCATCAATTACTGCACATCCTAACCTAATACTTGATATAGTACTGTCAATTGTAGAATACGCTACAGGAGTACTATAACTATCTCCATAATAATCACTGGTTACAACTTCAAAGGTTTTTACTCCTTTTTGTTCCGCCTTATATACATGAAAGACTGTTCCCTGACTCATTTTTTTTAACAACTCCTTATTCCGAGTTTTTTATCAGACCTATATAAAATTTCTTTATATTAACATAGTACAAAAACCCTTCAAAATATCTCTTCTGACAGGATCCAACTTAACAAAAACTTTATATACCCTTACTAATTCACAGTTCCTTATGGGAGAAGTGAAACTTATTCACGCAACGGATTGTAAGCAAGGACGCTACGTTGTCTTTGATGGTAAGGCTTGCATTGTTAAAAACTTGGAAGTCTCTAGGCCAGGTAAGCACGGTCACGCCAAATGTCGCATTGAAGCCGTGTCAATCACTGACGGTAAGAAAATTATTAAGATCTTGCCAGGCCATGATAACGTTGAAAGTCCGATCATTGAGAAAAAGTTAGCACAGGTATTATCCATTGCGGATGATAAGGCTAACGTGATGAACATGGAAACTTACGAAACCTTCGACATAACTGTTCCTGACGAACTAAAGGACAAGGTTGTTGAAGGAGTACAAGTATTATACTGGGTTGTCCTTGATGACAAGATAGTCAAAGAGGTGCGTAACGCATAAAATGGCAAGACATGAAGCTACAATAAACCGACTATTCC
>CAYTFL010000149.1:0-2169 GCA_964437105.1 Candidatus Woesearchaeota archaeon
GGTTTGTTTCTTATTTCTTATTACCTATTGTTTTGATCCTTCTGAGTGTGTTTAGTCCAACGAGAGAGTTTTTTGCTTTCTTAGGAAATGTTGCGCAGTATATGTTGGTGTTCCTACTTTTTGTTAAACCTTTGGCTGTGTTGCTAAAGTCTAAACTGTTGTTTAAGTTTGTAGGGTATAGGAGAGAGTTAGGTGTGGCGACGTTTTGGTTCTTTTTGTTTCATATTGGAAGTTATTTTGTGTTGGGTATGAGTGTGAGTTCATTCTTATCTACTAAATTGTTCTTTGGATTGATAGCAGGTTTAGGGTTGTTAGTTTTAGCTATTACTTCGAATAATTATTCTATGAAATTGTTGAAAAAGAATTGGAAAAGAGTACAGTATTTTGTCTATTTCATACTTTTTGCAGTGTTGTTGCATTCTAACCTGATGAGAGGGGAAGGGTTGTTAGAGTTTTACATTATTTTTGGATTGTTTGTGGTTTTGAAAGGGTTAGAGTGGGCTAAAAAATAGTGTTTTTTTCATCAAAATTCAGTGGAAAAGCTTTATATATAACCTGTTTTGAGTTTTTTATATATGAGAGAGCATTTAGTAATAGCAGGAATGGCAGTGACAGGGTATTTTGGAGCTAAGGATTTTATGATTCAGATTAATAGAGATCCTGATCCTACGATGTCTTTGATAGTTTACACAACTGAGAGAGGAATTGGTGAAGTGGATTTGATGGATTGTCATAGGGAAGCTAGGAATGGGCAGGTTGTTGAATATACGTTCTTTAGGTCCGATGATGTAGGTTCTTTCTCAGTAAATCTATTTGCCTCTGAAGAAGATTTTGAAAGAGGTGGGCCGAATAAAGCTAGTGTTATTTATAATGATAGAATAGGAAGAACGTTGGGAGAGTTTGGGGATACTTTTGTGTTTGATAATGGGCAAGTATTTGGTTATAGTGGAGATTTGACAAGTTATAATGGTGGAAGAATTTCTGATAGGAATCTGTATGAAGCGGAAGATTTTGTTAAGAGTTTAGTTAGAGATGTGCATAGTTGTGTGAAAGTTGGTTCTCAAAGAGAGTAGGGGCCTGTTGTTTTGTTTCTCAAAAGTAGTAACAAATAGAAAAGTTTATAAAGGCTGAGTTTGTTGAAATTAATATTAATATGCCTTATATTGAGAAAAATGGAAGATTCAAGCGGACTTGAGGCTAGGCTTGCACCTTTTAGAGATGCAGTTTTGGCCCTTAGAACAGAGGAAGACTGGAGAGATGAAAGGCTTCAGTATGATCGAGGTTTTTATAATCGAGAGGTTCTTTTTAGAGGTTCAAAGACTCCTATAAGAGATGTTATTGATACATACACTGCTGAATTCCCTGCAGATAGAGATTATTCAAGGATGGGTAATTTAAATCGACTCTTGGATGGACTTGCAATTGAAACATTTTCTTTTGATGATCCTGATTTTTTGCGGGAACTTCTTCTTACTGCTAGAACGGTGGAAGAGTGGAAGGAGTATGAACCTTCTTTTCGTGATTTTGACTCTATTGAATTTTCATATGATGGAGGAAGAACAATCAAAGGTCAAATGTTAAGATTGAATCTAACGGTAGAGAGAATTAATAGTGAACTTGGAACACATTATGCGTTTATAGATTTGGTTGATCACCCTGAGTTAGGTAGAGAACTTAGGAATACTAGGAGTATGGATAGTGTTGCTGAAGTGTTTAATAAAGCGGGTATTGATGTAAGTCATAGAGATGTTGTTGACGATGATTTGGATCCTGAAAGAGTGAGGGCTATATTACTTTCAAGAAGAAGTGCAAAGGCTTGGAATAGATGGGAAGGTGGGGCTTCTGATTTTTATAAGACCTCGTTTAAGTTAGGTGGTTATAGGAAGTTTTCTGGTGGAAAGTTAAGAGGGGTTTTAGAAAGGAAATTGGGTCGTAGGTTTAGTGCTAAGACTATCTTTGATTATGCAGATGTTGCTGTAGCGAGTGATCCTGCTCTTTTAAGGAAGAGATTGGAAGATAGGTATGAAACTTTTTATGGTATGTTTGATGATCAGGAAACGATGAGAGAACTTTTTCTTCAAGTAATGGATAGATCTGAGTGGAGGAATCCTCAGAACTTTTCAAAGTTGAGAAAGGCTAGAGTTCTTCGTGATGAAAAATCTAAAAGGA
>CAYTFL010000150.1:0-2155 GCA_964437105.1 Candidatus Woesearchaeota archaeon
CCAGAGAAAGTAAATGACTAAGAGGATTACAAGGATCTTTGCTAAGTCTATAAGATCTTTTGTAGGTATCTCACCTTTTTTGTTTTTCATTTTTTTCAAGTTTCGCTTTTATGATAGCAATGTCTTTGTATATATTAAGTTTTCCTTCAATGAATCAATTTCTTTTTTGATCTTGTTAGTAAACTCTTTTTGTTCTTCTCTCAAGTTGTTAATTTCTGTGTAATTCCTTACAATAACGAGAAGTAAAAGGATAATGGTTGCAACAACTATGCCAACTAAAATATATTCTTCACTTTTAAGACTGTAGAGACCTAAAAATATTCCTATTAGACCTAGCACTAACCCAAAAAACATGTATTTTCTGTTATCTTTCATTACATGTTAAAGTTTTCACGCAAAAAGTTGATCATCGTTTCATTGTTTGCAACCTTGTAAACTTCGTAGGCGTTGTTCAATTGTTCTTTCTGTAAGAATCTATCGCCAACTTTGTTAAGCTTATCCTTTGCGTGAGCTAATTCGTAAGCTTTAGCAGCTAGGATTAAATGGTCGTGTTTAACGCATTCGTCGCCAACTTCAATCAATTTGTCAGGATTGTTCAAGAATTTGAATACTTCAATGGAACTTTCATACTTTTCTCGCTTTAGACACTCATCGCCAACCAATAATAATCTCTCTTTATCTTCTACTAACTGGAAAGCCCTGATAGCGTCAGTCATTTGACCATCGCGTAAGCAAACTTCACCAATCTGCATTAAGTTGTCGCGTGCGTTTGCCATCCAGTAACATTCGATAGCGTGAGAAAACATGTTCATATTTTTATAAGAATCACCAATCTCGATTAATTTATCTTTATTCTTTGCTTTCATGAAAGCTGTGATTGCTTCTTTTGTTCGGCCTTTCTTTACAAGTTCTTCAGCGACAGCGTTTAGGATAGCTATACGTACTTCTTCTGAGAACATTTCAAGGCTAATATTATCTAATCCCTTTTTTAGAACGATTGGCACCATACGGTGGTAAGTCCCTTCATTCTCTGTGCTGTACTTCTGTACCAGCTCAGGCACCATTTCTTTGATTTGATCCACCATCTTAAGAGAAGGATAGGGGGCGTTGTTTAAATAGATGTTTCTTCTTTAATTGTTGTTTTGTAAGTGGTATAATAGTTTATGGTTATATTTTTAAGTTTTAGTTGGATTTTTTAGATAATGGTAGTTTATGGTGCGGGGAGAATGGATGTTAATGAAGAAGGGTTGTTGTTAATCCTTAGAAGAGGTGTTACTACTTTTGATAATCTTTGGTCAAACCCTGGAGGGCATGTTGAGCCTGGAGAAAGTGCGGAAGATGCAGTAGTTAGGGAGTTTAGAGAAGAGTTGGGTGTAGTAGTAGAAGTTGATGGTTACATTAGCGATTACTTTGATGTAAAAGGTGAGGAAACAATTGGACAGTATACTGGGTTTCATGTGAGGATTGTTGAAGGTGTGCCTAGAGTTATGGAGCCTGATAAGATTGCTAAAGTAAGAAGGTTTCCATTGGATAGGTTGCCAGAGAATTTAGCGCCGTACACGAGAAAGTATTTTGTTGATGCGGGTTATCAAGCTGAGATTGATGATTTGTTAGCCGGGTGTTAATTGAAGAGAGCTAAGAGCTCTCTCCCTCATCAAAAACTTTTTGCATGTAGCTAAGCGGTTTGATGTCCAAAGTAGTTGTCTCATGGACAAACCATTTACGGTCTTCGCTAACATACATCTTTGTTTTGATGGTCGGTTGTTTCTTTAAGTCTTCTAGTTTTCTTGGGTGTATTTCACCTACTGGAATTTCTTGCATTTTGTTTACCTCCTAAAAATTAGTGTGGCCAAAGAATTTCTTTCAACGCTAGGGACGGGACTTCCCGCGCGAAGCACCTTTGAACCCGCGGAGTGCGGTTGGGCACTCGCCAGCCTCTCAAGCTGGTGTCATACCAGACTAGACTACCCTAGCTCTGCTGCGAAACTTATTTATAGAACCAATACCTAACTTATCATGGTTGGGCACTTGCCAGTTTTCAAGCTGGCTTTTATTCTAATCCTTGGCCACTTTTTTTCTTAAAGAATTCTTTTTCATAAAGCTTTGCCGAAAAAAGTTGAAAATCTTTCAGAAAATACTAGTCTTTTTTCAAGAA
>CAYTFL010000151.1:0-2153 GCA_964437105.1 Candidatus Woesearchaeota archaeon
CATTTTTCAAAAGCAGAGAAGAAAAATCTTTGGATGCACAATTAATTAGACACTTCTGCCTTTTCCCAGGATCTAAAGAAGCATATGAAGACACCTACGGACCAATCACTATAGTACCCCTCCACCAATATCATGATCAAGGATTATATTTTGACAACCGTAAGAAGGGAGGTTGGTTTTCTGCTGATGGCGTAAATGAGTTAGACATTGAAGCAAAAAGATATCTCGCAGACAGAGGTGTATGCGGAATGCTTGTCTTACATTTAGGAGGAGCCTTTCACCAAGATACTTTTACTCATTATGGATTGGCTTTTGCCCACAAATCAGAAAATTCAAAAGATAGACATTTCAAAGGAGAAAGATAAAATGACATACATTAGAAATTTAGCATTAGGAATTGGAGCATTAGCATGCGTTGCTGCAGGGGCAGCTGGTGAACATATTCGTGCCAATTATTTCCAAAAGACAGAAACCACTCAATGTCTAAGTAGCCCGGTTCCATTAACACCAAATTCTGATGGAATTTCGTATCAGGAATTGTTTAATGTTGCCTATGCACTAGGCATGCCTGAAGGAAAATCTTTAGTTAGCGCTGGTAACATTCTAATTAGAGACAGTAATGGAAAGGGCAAGCCGACTAGTCTTTTAAGAACAAGAGGCAGCCTAGTTACCACTCTTGTTGAAGCTAATGATGATTCTACCCTTGATGGAATTTCAGATTGGGATGGAATTAATTTAAGAGTTTTTTCTGACATGGCTGTTGATTTATGGGATGGGAGAGTTTTACGGATTACAGGTGATGGAAAATGAATACTTACGAACAAGAGATTGAAGCCATTGGTGCTGAGCCAGTAGATGTGCAAGCGCCTGATATTGATAGACTTACTGAGAAACTTAGAGCCAAATTTGTAGCATTAAAGTTTCAGGTAGCAGATTTATGGAGGCAATACAGCTTATCTCCCGAACAAAGAGCAAGTACAGTTATGAGTTATGGTTTTGTTGAGCATCCTAAAATTCCTCGTGGAGCGAGATGGATGAGAGACGTAACTTACAAGGCATTGTTTGGGATGTTAGAAAAGCAGCATGGTTGGCAAGATGAAGGAACTAAAAAACTTGTTGTAAGTTCAGTTAATCCAAGACATTTTACAAGGATAAAAGACTCCGTTTTAGATCCTATGTACCGTGCTTTGGGAATTTTAGGTCCTGCTAATAGTTGCTCAAATCCTACGCGAGAAGGTATATATCAAGTAGGATGGGAATCACGCATTAACTTACTTCCAAAAGAAAGAGAAGACATTGAAGTAATGGTGATTTCTGCAAATGTAAGCGATAGGAGATATTACAATCTTGAATTGTTTTCAAGTCTTGGTCGAACAGCAGGTATCAGATCTACTAGAAATTTAATAGAATATGACCTCACACCAGGCGGCCAAATTCTACCGGTAGGATTACTAGCCTTGCATCATCTAGCTGCAACTAGAGATCTTCTTGCCAGAAAATTAGCAGAAGAAAGTGCAAAAGCAGATGATTTAGAGAGAAGGATTGATGGGGTTGGAGAATAGAAAAATGGCACGCGGACAAAAATTAAGAGAAGCACTGGATAAATTGTTTAATGAACAATACGTTAGTTCTCTACAGGCTGCATTTGAAATTGAAATCGAAAGAGATTTAGCAAATAAAGCACGTGTTGTAGATAGTGGATTAGATGGAGCTTGTTCAGATGTAGAAGCTTTTGATGTTGAAGTTCCTCCTGACATGTATGACAGACCAAAACGCGTAGATGAAATTAGCCCCCAATTACATCCACAATTATATATCAGTGCAGAAGATGTTGAAAGTTTGTATAAAAGAGTTATTGGGCACACCTCTCGCTGGCGCCATGCTGTTCTTTTGAAAGATGATGCGGTACAAGCACTTCTTACTGAAGCGTTTAAAGTCAATAATTCGGCAACTGCCGCTACTGAACGATTCTTAGATTCTTTTGATGTATTTGGGTCAAAGTGGGCTTTTAGACGTACTCCTCAAGCAGATAGACCTAGATGTTATGTTAAAAGAACAGCTGCAGAGATTGCAGCATTTGACAGAAAGGTGAGATAATAAAATGACAGAAATACTACAATTAAAACCAGAACAAATCTTTGGGAATGATTAGA
>CAYTFL010000152.1:0-2149 GCA_964437105.1 Candidatus Woesearchaeota archaeon
TTTCAAAACAACCTTTTTAGCACCATCATCTTTCCAAGCATCAACTTTACCTTTTTTAGAATTCAAAACTGCATCAACGCAAGCATGGCCGCATTGTGCACCAAGTTTACCCTTATCCATTTTCAAATCCATTCTAACCAATATAACTTGTTTCATAAAACTATATAACAAACATCACTATATAAACATTTTCATCAAACATTAAGCCCAACAAAACTTATAAATATAAATAATCTTTATACTTCGAAAGGAGGTACAAAAACATGTCAAAAAAACTTGATTGGTCTAATTTTTATCAAATTGCAGCCCAGGCAGAAACAAATGCGGGTGATATAAGGAATATTGCTAGCAATGTGATGCTGGATAATGAAAATGAAGCTGATGCAAAACAAAAGATAAACATTTTCATAACAAATTTAAAACAAAACATCACAGAAATTGAAACTGAATTGGCAAAAATTTAATTTTTTTCTCTATATAAAGCTAACTCATGTGCAACTCAACAACATCATCATCTGCTAAAATATGATTCAGATGTACTCTTTGCCCTTTATGTTTAGCACTCTTTCCCCACACCCTAGCAAACCTAAACTTCTTAACAAAATCTTTATGCACACTCTTTGCCATATCTTTTACTGTAGAACCTTTATCCAAAGCAATCGGAGGATGCTGCTCAGGCTTACCTGGTTGCTTAGTATAAACTTTTATCAAACCTAAATTTTTCCAAAGAATATCTTTAAAGTTTTTTTCACCATTAAAATAAACAACTTTTTCACTAACATCATCAATATAACTCAACTCAACAAGAGTCTTCCTTCTCTCTTTTTCATCCCTAAAAAGAACAATAACAAGATCACTCATCCTAACAAACCCTAAAAAGGTTGGTCCATCAACAGTGTCAAAGAAATCGTCAACAACCGCAGGGATTTCAATAATTTGTATTTTCACACCATGATAATCCATGGTAGCAACTTCAGGCTTGTAAGTAGTAAACTCATACTCAGCAATCAAAGGGTCAGCGTTAGTCAACTCTTTCAATAAAGTACTTTTCCCAGTGTTCGTATACCCAACAATAGCAATTGTAGCAGCACCATCTTTTTTGAAAGTATACTTCGACTTACCTTTTTTGGAAGCTTTATCCTTCTCAGCCATCCCTTTATACTTCTTGATAGTATCCTTGATCCATCTAACAAGATTTTCTGCGCTCTTGTGTTTGGGACAAAGAGCATACATCTTCTGCAAACACCTTAACTTATCTGCAGTAGTTTCAGCTTTACGATACTCTTCCTCAGCTAACTGATATTGAAAACTTGGATTTACTGGCATATTATAATAGAAATATCTTTACCTTTAAATATATTATTCAACCCATCCAGTACAAACCATTATCATAAAAAAGAAACGCATCTAAAGGATGAACTCCATACTCTCTTCTTTCTCTATCATCTGAAGTGGGTTTCTGTAACCTTCTTTCTCTAGGAAGATCTTTTTCAAGCCTTTCTTCTAACTTTCTTTTTTCTTCCATTTTCAACCCTGTCTACGATAAACTCCACCACTAGGTCCACCACGATCATCAGGCTCCGGAAACTCAGGCATAGCTGGTTCTGAAAGATACCTTAACTCCACTTCTGGACAATATTTAGCAACCAATCTCCCACCTTCATCACAAACATTTCCAACCTCATGCATTACTCCAGAACCATCTTCTACAGCTCTATCCAAACTCTTACAAACCTCACCAAATTTAGATTCTACTTCATGTCTAGCTAACTTCTTATCAAGTTCTCTTCCTAATACTTCAAATTCATCCATTCTTATACCTCCTACCTTTTAAAGAATAATCTCCTTGCAAAGGTCCATAAGCATCACTTCTTGCAACTAAATCAACATCTCTTGCGGATCCAGCATTCATCTTAATACTTCTAGTTATTCTCCTACTTACCTCTTCCCATCCAACTCCTTCAAACAACCCAATATCCATAAGCACTTGATCCATTTCTCTACCCATTTCTTCTCTTATACCCATAAAAACCCAAAATAACTCCACATTTAAATAACTTATGCTAACATATATAAACTCCAATTCTCTAATAAAATACATGATAGAGTTCAATTTTTTACCTGAAATCGTGAACACAATAGTAGCAGC
>CAYTFL010000153.1:0-2139 GCA_964437105.1 Candidatus Woesearchaeota archaeon
GGTTTGATTGCAATATTTCTAGTAGTTGTTATGCTAGACATGATAGTGCAACCGATATCTCCAGACGTAGTGGTGTTCGGAGCGACGTTAGGAGGAGGAGATTTGTTAGCAGTAGTGTTAGTCTGCGGTTTAGGTAGCTGTGTTGGAGGTTTATTTGGTTACCACCTAGGAAAGATGTTAGGGTCAGACAGGTTTGCTAAAAGTTTTGGACGTAGACATCTGATAAAAGGTCAACAGTTGTTTAAGAAGTATGGGATCTTGGCAGTTGCAGTAGGAGGGTTGTCGCCAGTGCCTTATAGCGCTGTGTGTTGGATTGCTGGGATATATGGAATGAACCTTAAACCATTTGTAATAACTTGTTTGTTAACGAGAATACCAAGATTCTTAGTTATGGGGTTGTTGGGCACGGCAATGGTTCCATTCTGGATTTAGCACCGATAGATTAAAAAAGTTGAAACATATTGTTTATAATATGATATCAGAGAGGAAGATTGAGAATCTTAAGATATTCTTTGTAGTGTTTGTTGCTACAATCCTGTTTTATAGAGTCGTTGTAATGCTTATTGGAGATAGATCAGTTTATGTGTTTGACACAGAGATTCATCATATTTACTTTGGAGTATTATTTTTGATCATATCAGGTTTCATCAGATTCTTCTCTACTAAGGATTGGCTAAATAGACTAGATTTAATAGTGTTTAGTATAGGGACAGGAACGGTGATTGATGAGTTTATTTACATAATATTTACACCAGGAGATCACCTATCATACTTCTCAAACATATCAGTATTTGGAATGATTTTGTCTTCAGCAGTTTTAATAGTTCTACTTTACTTTATCTTTAGGAAGGTAGCTGATGGGAAGAAATAAAGTAGTGAATGAGGTTCTTTATTCATTAATTGGTATCTTTGTCTTGTTGGTCTGCTTTTTCTTACCATACGACGATAATCTAAGAAGCACGTTGTTTCCAGTTGCAGGAGTGTTAGCGTTAGTTTTTCTAGTGTTAGGGATTGTTTTAGTTGTCCTAGCGATAAAGAAGAAAGTGAAAGGTAAAGTTTACTTAGTCATGGCAGGGTCTGCCGCAAGTTTATTCTTAGTTTCGGTGATATTACATAATCTCTTTTATGCACTAACAGTGTTGACAGAAGATGTGATAATATTACCTTACTTGTTTGAAGGGTTGCATGTAGTATTCTTTCTAATCGGAATCCCCATTTGTCCGATCTTGTTCATCGTTGGAGTTGTCCTCTTTATTGTTACAAAAAGCTACAAGACTCCATGAGTGAATCCTACGATCATTTGATTTGGAAGGGAGAAAAAAGTTGGTATATACGTGATCTGAAATTTTCATAGAATTTTTATCTAAAAGAGTGTTGAGCATATTGTAATTAATGTTTACAACGTGAGGGTTCTCAAAGCGTAACCTAAGAATATTGTAGAGTAATTGGACTAATGTTACATCACCTCTTATCCTTTCTTGAGGAACTGCAACTATAAGAGTGCCATCTTTCTTTAAGATTTTCTTAAGATCTTTTACAAAATCCTCTCTGTTATGAACATGTTCTAAAACGTGAGATAAGATGATCACGTCAAACTTTTCCTTTTCAAAGAATTCAGGATTGATGTCATAAAAACTGAAATCTTTGTTTTTATTCCGAGCATATTTTAATGCGTAAGAGTTAATATCTGCACCGCATAGATCAAACTTATTAGGATGCCTATTATTTATCATCTTAAGAAGGAAACCAGTGTTACAACCATAATCCAAAACTCTGAGATCTTTTTTACCTTTTAACCAGTCACAGATGTGGATAAACTCAGTTCTTCTGTAGTAAAGGAAAGTCCTAGCAGAAAAGCCAGTTACCCTTGTGATTAAAGTATAAGATAGTCCGTATTTCAACTTAACATCCCCCAAATAGTTCTCTCGAATTTAGCATCCCCAGTCATAGCAGAGGAAAAAATATTAGGGTTTATAAGTTTTGTTCTCTAGACGAAAGTATATGTTCAAGTACTTCTATCTGAGAAGAGGTTAAAGGGTCGTACTTCCAGACTTCTACAGGGAAAATTCGCCTACCGAAGTAACCGTCAGCGTAAAATGTTTGAGATCCAACCCTTGGTTCATACTCTAAATCTCCAGA
>CAYTFL010000154.1:0-898 GCA_964437105.1 Candidatus Woesearchaeota archaeon
TACAATATTTGTTTTATGTTGTTATGTGTGGTATACTTTGATTTGTTCAAGGAATTGGAAGGTTATGTATAAGAAAGTGTATATTTTGTTGCCTTTTTTCTTGTTATTCTTTGTGTCGTTTATAGGTGCTATAGCTTTCGTTGCTTGGGTGGCGTTGATGTATGCAACAGAATCTCTGACTAGTACAAACTGGATATGGTCGGCTGTCTTAGCGTTAGTGTTTTTAAGTGTTGTTCAAGTGTTAAGAATTGTATATGTCAAAGCAGTGGCGAAATGTTCTTAAGGTGTGTTTTATTTCTGTTATTTTATGAGTAAAGTAGTAGTTTTAAAGACTGATCCGAAAAGTGTCATTGAAGATTATGGTAAGTTAATGAGGTTGGCTAAGTATAAGAAGTTTATTCCTAAAAAGTATGAAACTATTTTGAAGCTTAATCTCTCTTGGTCGTTGTATTATCCTGCATGTTCTACGCAACCGTGGCAGTTGGAAGGTGTGTTAAAAAAGTTGGTTGATGATAGGTATGAGAAGTTGCATCCTGTTGAGAATGAGACAGTGGTTACAGACGTGTGGAAGGGTGCTAAGTTAAACAAATGGTTGCCTGTTTTGAAGAAGTATGATCAAAAGTATGTGCCACTTACTAAGGTGAAGTGGGTGAAGTTTGAGCCTAAAACTGAGTTGTTGGCGTTGGACAAAATCTTTTCTGAAGGTTTGACTATTCCTGAGAGATTTTTAGGGAAGAATGTTATTCAATTTCCTACTTTCAAAACTCATGGGCATACGGTGATGACGGGGGCTATGAAGAATGCGTTTGGTGGATTGATTACTAAGAAAAGGCATCATTGTCATAAATATATTCATGAAGTTTTAGTTGACCTGTTACAAATTCAAAAAGAAATTCAT
>CAYTFL010000154.1:908-2135 GCA_964437105.1 Candidatus Woesearchaeota archaeon
AAATGCTAACGCGCGATGCAGAACGCCTTATTGATTGTCGCAAACGTATGAATGAAGTTTTAGTTGATTTGTTAGCAATACAGAAAGAGATTCATAAAGGTATGTTTGCAGTGATGGATGGTACTATTGCAGGTGATGGAGCTGGGCCAAGGACGATGATACCGAGAGTGAAGAATTATATCTTGGCTAGTGATGATCAGGTTGCGATTGATGCGGTGGCGGCAAAGATGATGGGGTATGATCCTTTGAGAGTTAAATTTATTGACCTGGCGCATGAGAAAGGTTTGGGTGTAGGAGATTTTGACCAGATTGATGTTATCGGAGAGGATGTTTCTAATGTGGATTTTAAGTTTTCTACCAAAAAAAGTCCTGTAGTATTTGGTGATCAAATGTTTAGGAAAGGGGCTTTCTCTTTTGTTGAGCCCCTATTGTTTCATACGAAGTTGTTTCATATGGCGATCTTTGGGTCTGCTTTCTATCATGATTATCTTTGGTACAATACTGTTGGTAGGTCTAGAATTAACAAGTTTAAGAAGACTGCATGGGGAAAGTTGTTTGAAAAGTATTAGGTGAACCAAATTTTTTGAATAATTAGATATAGAAAAACAAGGGCCATTACAACTAGAAGAATTCTTGCATCAATCATGCCCTTTTTGTTGTTTGTCATTGTGTCTTTTCTTTTTTTTAGTTCTCTATTCTTTAAATGTCTTTTTATCTTGCTAAGTTCTTTTTGAGTTTGGTGGAGAATTATAGTTATTACAATGAGGATAGCTGCAATGCTAGAGATTAAGAGAGCCATACTTTTTCCAATGTTGTCTGTGATATTTAAAGTGTCTAATAGCCATTTGATTATTTGAATTAGAAATCCTATACTCGCAATTGTTGCTAGCTTTTCCCACCATTCCATATATATTGGCTTATGAAGAGACTCTTAAAAAAGCTATTCCGAAAAAACTGGAAATATTTTCAGAAAATTGGTATATTTTTCTTCAACCAAAGGTTTATATAGGAGAAATGTCTCAAAAATATTGTAAAAATGGCACGAGTTGATTGTATTCATTGAGAGTATTTCTGATTTTGATAGCTGTGCCAATGAAAAGCTTTTTATTCTTGTAGAGAATTCTAAGCAGAGATATGACGATAGTAGTTTAATGGTAGAATACGGGACTGTGGTAAACTTTTTGAAAAGTTTAATCAAAAGGTCTTGCAGAAATCCTGTGACGCGGG
>CAYTFL010000155.1:0-1079 GCA_964437105.1 Candidatus Woesearchaeota archaeon
TAAGCTTAAGAAGAGTTAACGAGTGTGAGAAAAGGAAGAAGGTTGATGGGATTAAGCAGGAACAGAAATGTGAGAAGATAGTTGAGTTTGTAGCCAAGAACTTAAATCTGGATCCAAAAGAATTATATCAGAAATTATCAGAGGGTATCTTAAAAAAATATGAGCAAGTATATGATTGTTTTGAAGAGATTGCGACAAAAGGTGGCTCATTAATTAAATATGGGGTAGATAAAGAGGTTGATGAGGCCCTTACATCTTTAATAAAAGAAAGGATAAAGCCGAAAGAGGTTATAATTAAAGAGTATGCTAAATTAGTAAGTCATCTTCCAGATGGGATAGAGGTTATTAAAAGTGTGCTTTTAGATGTTGAGTCAGTGAGCGAGAATAGCACCATAGTGTATGAGGGTGGTGGAAAGTATAAGGTTAGTGTTAAGAGTCAGGATTATAAGTCTGCTGAGAAATTAATTGAAAAGATCAACTCAACCATAACAAAGAAGCTAAAAGAAAGAGGCACTCTTGAGTTCAACAGGTTGAAATAATGAGGCATATATTTAGGTGTGACAAGTGCAAAGAATATACTCTTAAAGAGACATGCCCAAAATGCAATATTAAGACTTTATCTCCTAAGCCTGTAAAATTCAGCCCTGAAGACAAGTATGGGAAGTATAGGAGAAAGATAAAAAAAGAGGAATTAGTTAAGGAGGGAGTATTATGACTAAGTGGAACATAGAAGAAGTTTCAAAGAGACCAAAATTTAAAAACCCCCTTCTCATTGAAGGTTTGCCTGGAATAGGTAATGTTGGCAAGGTAGCAGTTGATTTCTTAATTGATGAGTTAAAGGCTAAGAAGCTTTTTGAGATAACAAGCTTTGCGTTTCCACATTCTGTTTTTGTTAATGAAAAGAATCTTGTAGAACTGCCTAAGATAGCAATATACTATAAGAAATTTGGAGAGAAGGGAAGGGATCTTCTATTTTTAGCAGGAGATGTACAGCCAATAGATGAGGCTGGGTCTTATGAGTTTTGTGAAAAGGTTTTGGAACTTATTGAGGAGTTGGGTTGCAAAGAGATTATAACATT
>CAYTFL010000155.1:1094-2126 GCA_964437105.1 Candidatus Woesearchaeota archaeon
CTTCAGTTCCTAAAAAGCCAAAGGTATATTGCACAGGAAATTCTAAGAAGATGGTTGAGAAGTATAAGGATAAGTCAATCATTAATAAGTTGTATGGGGTTGTTGGACCTATTGTTGGTGTTTCTGGATTATTATTAGGGTTAGCAAAGAGAAGGAAGATTGAAGGAATTGCTTTATTAGCTGAGACATATGGGCATCCAGTTTATTTAGGTGTTAAAGGAGCTAAAGAAATCTTAAAGGTTCTTGATAGTAAGCTGAAATTAAAGATGGATTTGGATAGGTTAGAGAGAGAAATAGAAGATATTGAGAAAGAGATATTAAAGAGGACTAAGAGTTTAGAAGATATTTCTAAAAAAGGAAGGTTAAGGAAGTTAAAAGGAAAGGATAGTGTTAATTATATTGGATAGAATTTATTCTTCAGCAAAGGAATCATATCCTCTTTCTTCCATTAAACATAGTAGCCTTTTACCTTGAATAGAGGTGTAAAGGTGTTGGAGATTAGTAAGGTCTTCATCTACATTATTAGGAAATACTAATACTTTATCAGCATGATGTGCAACCAACATTCTAGAGAAAAGAATTCTTGGAAAGTAATCTGGCCATTGTGCTTCAGGGCATATATTAAAGGTCTTCTGCTCTGCTTCCACAAGATATACTTCTTTACTTTTTTGAGTGCCTGAGAAAACAATCCTTGTTTCATAATCACCACCAAAGGAATCTGGTGAAATATCATCAAAACTTTTACCAATTAATCTTAAAGCATCCTCCATAATGCACTTAAGTCCAGTTAAAGAGATTCCATCTACATCTGGACTAAGCAATGAGTCATCACCATCAAGGGCGTTTGCTAAGGCGTCCATAAGAGCATCCATATCTCCACTTTCTGATTCATAATCTGTTGTAAGTTTTGTATATATGCTCCTTTCTCTTTGGAGCATATAAGTGTTTACCTTTCTTTGTAACCTAGGGTCATCAAGGATCTCTCCTGTTCTAGAATAATCCATACTGTCGCATAAAGGTAAAAAATTTTCG
>CAYTFL010000156.1:0-2106 GCA_964437105.1 Candidatus Woesearchaeota archaeon
GAAAAGATTATTAATAATGAATACCTTTATGATATTCCTGTTGAGCCTGCGTTTACTGTAGATTATAATGATGGAACGCAAGTTAAAACGTGTGATGATGCTACCGATGCAGAGACAGTTATTTGGTTAACTTTAGGGTCGGAGACGACGGTGTTTACAGACGATTATTGTATTGTTATTGTTGGTACGGATGAGGATGAGTTGATAAGAGCGACGGATCGTTTCATTTTAACGTTATTGGAAATTATGCCATGAGCCATTATTATTCAAAAAAGCAAGAGTCTTCCTTTGAGCCGAAAAAGATAAGAGGGGTGATAAGAGGGAAAAGTTATGAGTTCTATACTGCGAAAGGGGTTTTTTCTAAAGATAAAGTTGATTTTGGTACCAAACTTTTGGCTGAGAATATGAAAGTTGCTGCTGAAGATGAAGTTTTGGATCTGGGTTGTGGGTATGGAGTTATCGGTGTTGTTGCAGCAGGGTTAACTAAAGAGCAAGTTATTATGGTGGATGTGAATAAGAGAGCTGTGCGTTTAGCTAGAATGAATACTAAGAAATTGGATAATGTTGAAGTTATAAATTCTGATACGTATCAAGAGTTGAAAGGTATGAAGTTTAACGTGATATTGTTAAATCCGCCGCAAACTGCAGGTAAGAAAGTTTGTATGAAAATGATTGAGGATGCGAAGATGCATTTGAAAGAAAATGGTTCTTTGCAAGTAGTTGCTAGACATAATAAAGGTGGAGAAACTTTGTCGAAGTATATGGAAGAAGTGTTTGGGAATGTTGATACTTTGGTTAAACAAGGTGGGTATCGAGTGTATATTTCTAAGTTATGTGTATGATTCAATAGTGGCTCTAGTTTCAGCTATTGGTCTATTAAGAACTATTACTTCTTTTGGAGGGTGAAGAGGAGTTACTGGGTTTAATTCAATTGGAAAGAATTGGTCTCCTTCTCTGATATAAGCTTCGATGCTAGGTATGCCTTGACTTTCAAAGTAACCGGCGATTTGGTTTAAACGTTCTCTAACCTCGTTATCAAAATCGTGGATTAAGGTGTAACCTTCTGGAGGGAAGATGATATCTGTTTCATGTTCTCCTTCTTTGAATGAAATCGCGCCCATAGAATGGCGAATGTGTTTGCATAAAGGTTTTGGATGTTCTGTTTGATCGAAAGGAATTACATTGTCTGAATGTGGTAGTAAGTAGTGCCATTGGTAAGATCTGGTAGCTAAAATTTCTCTTTCATAAGTCTCTCCATAGTCAAGTACTATAGCGCATTCTAAAGTTCCTTGAGGTATTGGCCAGTTGCCTAGCTTTCCAGCGTAAATGCCTCGAGGATGATCTTCCCAAACTCTTTGTATATCCATAAGGTTTTTGAAAAAAGAAATAATATATAAGGTTTACGCTGCGAGTTCTCTGTCTGCCCTTTTTAACTCGGCCTTGATAGATTTCTTCATAGGGCTGAGTCTCTTTTTGAATTGTACTAAGTAGAGACGCATTTCTTCATGATTTATTCTGTTATTCTTTAAATCGTCAATCATGTGTACTAATTCAGACCATCTTGCGATTTCTTTTGTCATAGTTTCTTCAAGTTTAGGGAAAACTGATTGAATCTTTTTTGTTTCGCGGATTAAGATTGTTACTTGGTCAAGAAAGTTCTGGCCTGTCGTGTGTAGAACTTTATTTTGTTGTCTTTTGGTTGTGCGCATATCTATCTTACCTTTATTGAATATCTGTTTAAAATTATTAGGGAAAAAATTTCCAAACTGTAATTCTAAAGATAATAAAGCCGGGTTGACTTGAGTCTCGAAACTTTTTAGGATAACTACTTTTTGTTTATATCTTGCTATGCCCTTTACAGGTCTTGGTTTTTGGGTTAACTTGATCCTTGTTCGGTTTACTAAAAGGTTTATGTCCTTTTTTGTAGGATACTCTTTTTGTTGGTTAATTTGGTCCATTGTTAACTTGAGAAATGTTTTTTCAAAGACCTTTCTATCTTCTGGAGCGATCCTTTTCAGGTAAACTTTATTTTTTTTAACATATCTTAAAGCTTCTTTAGCACTATAAGTTTTAGGTGAAAATAAACTGCTGAATAAATCTGAAAAC
>CAYTFL010000157.1:0-539 GCA_964437105.1 Candidatus Woesearchaeota archaeon
GAAAAAGTATAGGATATTAAATGCTTAATTACCTAGAAACTTTACTCTTCTCCACCTAATGCATTTAACTCATCTGTGAATTCTCTTGAGCAGCCGCAGGTGTCAGCGTAGAAGATTCTGCCGCTAATCCCGCTAAGAAATAAGTAAACCTCTGATTCTTTAACCTTATCATCTTCAAACTTTCTTACGTATCTGGCGCAAGCTTCTTCTAAAGCTCGTTCGTATAACTCCATAAAGTTTTGGGGAGTGGCTTCTTGTTCACTGCTTCCTAAAATAGTTTCGTAAAGAGTTTTTTGAAATACTGAGTCGAATTGTGTTGGGCCTGAATTTAAAATTGTCATTAAGTTAGTGGCTAATTCTCCGTGAGGTATTCTTTCCATAGAGATGCTTTTTAGTTAAAGTTTATAATTGTTGCGTTAATCTTGTAAAGAAATAAGGCAGGAAGGTAAAGGTTTTGTTTCTTCTAGTCTAACTGTGTCAATGCAGAGTCTTAACCATGAGCTCATATCAAATCTAACGTCAAAGGGAAGGCAGAAGTT
>CAYTFL010000157.1:549-2102 GCA_964437105.1 Candidatus Woesearchaeota archaeon
ACGTGTGAGTGCAATGTTGGTTAAACATTCGTTGCCGCTTCTATATGAACCGACTAGACCTAAACCAGGTACGAATTCTTCATAAAAAGGTTGGGCTTTTTCAGGTTCTATCAAAACTTCTGCAGTAGGGTAATCTAAATGCATGTTCTGGTTAAAATGGCCGCAACCTAGTGCCAAAAGAGCTAAAGTGCTATATTTCATAGAATATGGTAAGTGTTAATAATTAAAAAAAGTATTGGATTAACCCAATCTCTGGTCAAGGTCGGTACCGGAAGCTTGTTGTGCTTCTTGAGCCTTTTTTGCTTCTGCTTCAAGGTCAACACCTAGTTCTTTCAAAGCTTTAACGTGAGCTTCAATTTGTTGTTGGACTACCTGTAGCAATTTTGCAAATTCTTGTTGCTCTAATGCTAGTACAGAGATTGCGCCTTTGTGAATACCAATTTGTTCTTCTTTGCTTGTCATTTTATTTACCTAAATTGTACTCTTTTTTCAAGTGGAAAAGTTTATAAAGGTTTGGTTTGGTCGAAATGATATGGGGCTTGAAAGTTTAGTGAACAAATGTTTGGAACCTGTGGAGAAGTTGGCTCAGAAAGTGTATGGTGCTATGCCTGGAGTTGTACAGAAAGGTTTGGATTATGTGAAGAGAGGGTATGTTTCTGTTAAAGAGACGTTGCATAAGTATGTTAATAGACCATTAGATAAGTATGTTGGCGGTACGTTAGAAAAATATGTTTGTACGCCAGTTAAGTATGTTAGTGGTAAGGTGAATAAATATGCTTTGAGTCCTGCTTTAGATTTCTTTGAGAAGCATCCGTTGTTAACTACATTATTAGGTGCTTACTTATTTTTCTTGATCTAGAAGTTAGGTTGTAATTCGTTATGTCCGAATTGTATGATTAAGTCTACGTCTACATCTGGAGTGTCGCAGGCGCCGTAGCAAGTGTCTAGCCAGAGAAAGATTTCTGCGTTAGTTTTATCCTTAAGAAAGTCTACTATCTTAGTGCCTTGAGGCTTTAGACCGTCAGCTAGCTGGATAAGAACCGTTTTTGCCTGATTATCTTTGATTTCTTTAGCTACTTTCTCTAGTTCTAAGTTGTATTGCATGAAAATGAGAGAAATTGGCGGTTTTTATAGTTATTGTTTTTATTTAACCAAATGGTTTAATTCTTTCCCTACTAAGCCTTTTTAAATAATAACTTGGGCAGTTTATATTATGAATGAACCCAGAAATCCTAGGCCAAGGTTGAGACCTTCAAATGATGAAGATAGAGAAGTTGGTTCTTCAGGATCTCGTTTAAGTTCTCCTGTACCAAGGCCAGTTTCTCGAAGCCAAACGTTAGGCGAAATGACTCAGACTTATAGGGCTCCTAGGAATATTCGTGTAAGTTGTGGTCAAACTTCAATTGTTGAGTGGGGGCATATTAAAGGTTCTGATTTATACAGCCATTCTCTAGAAGTCACAACCTATTCTTTAGGTGGAAAAAGTGCATACGGTTATGTGTTGCATTTAGAAGGGCGAGAGCCGGTAAGAGGGTTGGCGTCTGATAATGATT
>CAYTFL010000158.1:0-2081 GCA_964437105.1 Candidatus Woesearchaeota archaeon
TTTTTTGTAGTTAATTCGAATCACCTCTCCCTTTGAAGTTTAGGGTTTATTTATTTATAAAATTACTTCTTTAGTAAAGGATATAAATGGATTGAAATTTATATAATTATGGAGATTAATGATAGTATTGAGATTAGGGATTTAGCTCTGTATCTTGTTAAAGAGAAAACTCTTGTATTGTCTGATATACATATAGGTTATGAGGAATCTTTGAATAAGCAAGGTGTGATGTTGCCTAGACGACATTTGAAGGATTTGTTGTCAAGGTTGGATAAAGTGTTTGAAGGTTTGGAAGTTTCTAGAATTGTGATTAATGGTGATTTGAAGCATGAGTTTGGAACGATTTCTAATACTGAGTGGAAAGAGACTTTGAGACTTTTGGATTATCTTTTGAAAAAGTGTAAAGATGTTGTATTGATTCGTGGTAATCATGATACAATACTTGGCCCTATTGCTAAGAAGCGTGAGGTGAAAGTTAGGAATTATTTGTTGTTGGGTGAGGTGTTGATTTGTCATGGTGATAAAATTATTGATAAGGATTGTAAACTTGTGATAATTGGGCATGAGCATTGTGCTGTTGGATTGCGGGAGGGTGCGAAAAGAGAAGTGTATAAATGTTTTTTGAAAGGAAAGTTTAATGAAAAAGTGTTGATTGTTATGCCATCTTGGAACTTTGTTTTGGGTAGTGATGTTTTACAAGAAAGGTTGTTGAGTCCTTATTTATCTGATGTTTCTGATTTTGAAGTTTATGTTGTTTCTGATGGTGTGTACTCGTTTGGTAAGGTTAGAGATCTTTAGAAAGTTTTAAATTCTTGTTTGGTTTTGTTTAATAGTATGATTATTAGGAAAGCGAAGAAAAAAGATCTTGAACAAGTGTATGGTTTGTTTTTACAGTTGGCAGAAGTTGAGGATAAGTCTGCAAAGAAAATAGGGAAGTTTGCTTTTAATATTAGGACAAAGAAAAAAAGTTTTGAAAAAGGTGTGAAGAAAGATATGC
Organism: Candidatus Woesearchaeota archaeon; assembly: GCA_964437105.1. GTDB lineage: Archaea > Nanobdellota > Nanobdellia > SCGC-AAA011-G17 > GW2011-AR17 > CAYTFL01. The sequence continues at coordinate 998 of CAYTFL010000158.1, forward strand.
TAAAGGCTTTTTCTGATAGAAAATCAATTTATTTGGTTGCAGAAATTGATGGGAAATTGGTAGGATATGCTTATGGATCATATTTTAAGGATGTGAACATTTATTTTAAAACTTCTATTAGAGCAAAAGCAAAAGCTTTAGTTGTTGATAAGAAACATAGAGGAACAGGAATTGCAAAAGCTTTAGCTGCTGAAAGGCAGAAATGGTTTAAATCAAAAAAGTGCGAGTATGTTTTCTTAACGGTTTTTGCAACCAATCCTGCAATAGGTTTTCATGAAAAGCAAGGGTATAAACCTTATGTGCTTGAGATGGGTCAGAAGTTATAATTTTTTATAAGTTCTAAAAATTCTTTGTCTGATTTGACAGTATGATTGAAATCTCTGAAGAGTTTTTTGTAGTGAATGTCGTAGTACTTGGTTAGCATTAGTTTAATTGCTTCATCTAGGTTACTTTTTTCGATATATTGTATGAGTTCGTTTAAAGTTGTTTTGCCGAGATGTTTTTCTATTAGTTTTAGTTTTCTTATAATTTCTTTTCTAGGGGCTTGTTCGCAGTAAGTAGCTTTTAGAATCTTGACTCTTTCGTCTATTGTTTTTTCTAATAAAACCGTTTTCCAAGGATGCTTTATTTTTTTAAAGATTACTTCTGGTAGAGTTACTTTACCTATCTTTCTTGATTCACATTCTAAGATTATGAAAGGTTCATTATGTGTTTCTAAGATTCTTTTTAGTAGCAAAGATTCGAACTTTTTTTGTGAAGAGGGAGTTTTTGCAATGTCGCCTAAAATGGAACCTCTGTGTTGTGCAAGGCCTTCTAAATCTATGCAATTTTTTAAAGGTTTGATTAAATCTGTTTTACCTGAGCCAGTTAAGCCGAAAAGAACTAAAGATTTTGGTAAAGAAATTATTTTTAGTTGGCCTCTTACGTATGCCCGATATGCTTTGTATCCGCCTTTTAGCTTTTTTAAGTTTAGCTCTTTGAAATGTGAGACAAGGGAACCAGAACGCATTCCGCCTCTCCAACAGAATACTATGATAGGTTGTTTTAGTTGTTTTAGTTTGGATTCAATTTCTTTTAGTTTGGG
>CAYTFL010000159.1:0-235 GCA_964437105.1 Candidatus Woesearchaeota archaeon
CAAAAACAATAGCTAATGGTTCTCAGTTATTAAATTTAGTTTACAGCTTCTTAAGAAGATAATACCTAAACCCTTTCTCTATAGCTTCTAATGAAGCTTCTAATATATTACCACTAACACCTACATTACCCCACTCATCACCATTCGATTTGAATTCTATATATACTCTTACAGAACTCTCTGCACCCTTATCTTCAGCTATCATAACCTTATAGTTAACCAATTTAACATCCTT
>CAYTFL010000159.1:277-2071 GCA_964437105.1 Candidatus Woesearchaeota archaeon
GCAAAGAACCGACCATCTTCTGTAAAGCATTATATACAGCATCAACAGGCCCACCTTTGACAGGTGCAACTACTTCAACTTCCTTACCTTCAACAGAACCAGTCAAGATACATTCTGAAAACTCGCCATTTCTCTGTTCAGAAACGATCTTCCAAGTATCAATACCAAAAACCCCGCATTTAGAACCAAAAAATTCCTCTTTAAGTAAAAACTGCTCAGCAGGCAACCCACCTATATCGTAACCTTCCTTCTCCATCTTCTCAACCTTCTTCAACATCTTCAAGACACGACCATCATCCTTCGAAACTTTAACACCAAACTTCCTAAGAACTTCAACAACATTGGCCTTTCCAGAAAGCTCACTTAAAACAATAGACCGTTCATTGCCCACAAGAGAAGGATTAACATGCTCATAAGATGCACCCTTCATTATAGCATCTACATGCACCCCACCTTTATGCATAAAAGCATTCTTTCCGACAAACGGCTGGCTTTTGTTCGGCTTTATATTAGCTAAAGCATAAACTAACTCACTAACTCTAACTAGTGAACTCAACTTAACACCAACTTTAACTTTCTTCTTCAAAATAAGATTAGGTATAACCTGGGTATAATTGACATTAAATTTGCATTACCACATCTTTCCCCTAATCCATTTATAGTACCTTGGATCATCTCAACACCATAATCAACCGAAACTAAAGAGTTAGCAACACCTAACCCAGAATCATTATGAAAATGCACACCCAACTTAACCTTCAACCCCTCACTATCCAAAAAACCATTAACCTCAGATAAAACTTCTTCAACTTCTTTAACTAAGCTACCCCCATTAGTATCACACAAAACCAAATAATCAGCACCACCTAAAGCAGCAGCCCTAACACACTCTAAAGCATATTTATTATTATCCTTAAAACCATCAAAAAAATGCTCAAGATCATAAAATACCTCTAGTCCTTTATCTTTCAAAAACCTAACACTATCCTCTATAGCTTCCAGATTCTCAGATGGCTTTCCTTTTAACTGCCTCTTAACATGCTCTATCCATGTTTTTCCAAAAATACAAGCAACCTTAACCTTACTTTCCAATATAGCCTTAAGATTACTATCTTCACTAGCCTTAACATTCAACCTTCTAGTGCTTCCAAAAGCAACAACCTTAACCTTCTTCAAACTCACCTTACCAACCTCTAAAAAAGCATCCATCTCCTTCTTATTGCTTCCAGGCCACCCAAGTTCAACATAATCTACTCCAAAATCATCTAGAGCTTTGACTATCTCAACCTTGTCTCTAACAGACAAATTCACATTTGCGCTTTGGCAACCGTCCCTTAGTGTTGTATCGAACGTTTTCATTTTAATCACAGAAACAATGGCTACATCCCTAATTAAGAGATATAGCTTATGCTATAATAATGATCCCTAAGAAACCTTTTTTAGTTATTACGGAATCCATAATAACCTAGATATTCAATACATATATTTAAATCTTTTCTTTTAAAATGTTTTTGTCACTCTAAAATGGTTAAAAAAAGGAAAGCTTTATAAATAACCAATATATCCCATATACAGAAATAACCATTAGAGATAAAAATGTTAGTTCAAAAAGATTTTTTAAACAAACTAAGGGACTTTGGCTTAAACACTTACGAAAGTAAGATCTGGACAGCCCTATTAAGTAGGGGAGTCTCCACAGCAGGAGAACTAAGCGACATTGCTAACGTCCCAAGAAGCAGAAGTTATGATGTTCTTGAATCTTTAGAGAAGAAAGGATTTATCATAGTAAAACCA
>CAYTFL010000160.1:0-2061 GCA_964437105.1 Candidatus Woesearchaeota archaeon
CACTGATACTAGTTAAGGATGGCAGACCTTTATTGACAGAAGGCCAAGTAAAACAATTAGAAAAAGACGAAATCTCTTGGTCAGATCTAATCCAGCAGGGCATTATAGAATACGTTGATACTGTTGAAGAAGAGAATTGTTATACTGCTTTTTTCGATTCCGAATTAACACAAGAGCATACCCACCTTGAAATCACACCTTTGGCAATGTTAGGATTAGCCACTTCCTTGGTTCCTTACGCTAACTTTAACCAGTCAACGAGACTTAATGCTGGATCAAAGAATCAAAAACAAGCTCTAGGATTCTACGTTTCTAATTTCGCTGTAAGGATGGATATGGACGTAAACCTGTTACACGAACCTCAAATTCCGATTGTACAATCAATTATTCATGAAATCTCAAATTATGATAAACATCCTGCTGGACAAAACCTTGTTGTTGCAATAATGTCTTACAAGGGCTATAATATGGAGGATGCCATCATCTTAAACCAAGGCTCAATACAAAGAGGATTAGCACGTTCATCTTACTTCAGACCATCAATAGCAGAAGAATTGAGATATGCTGGTGGCTTAGTTGATGAAGTTTCTATACCTGATAAAGACGTTAAAGGTTACAAATCTGAAAAAGATTATAGATACTTAGAAGGAGACGGAATCATTTCCCAAGAAGCACAAATCAAGGAAGGAGACGTGATTATTGGAAAAACCTCCCCTCCAAGATTCCTAAGCTCATTAGACGAATATAACCTAGCTTCATCTACGAGAAGAGAAAGCTCAGTAAGTGTAAAACATGGTGAAAAAGGCGTTGTAGACTTTGTTTTAATAACAGAAAACGAAGAGGGTAACAAACTAGTGCAGGTAAGGGTCAGAGACCAAAGAATCCCAGAGGTTGGAGACAAATTTACCAGCCGCCATGGACAAAAAGGAGTTGTAGGATTAATAGTTCCAGAAGGAGACATTCCATTCTCTTCATCTGGCATAAAGCCGGATTTAATATTTTCTCCTCACGGTATACCATCCAGAATGACCATTTCCCATCTAATAGAATTAGTAGGTGGAAAAGTAGGTGCACTAAATTCAAGGTATATTAACGGAACAACATTTGATGCAGAGCCAGAAGAAAAGTTAAGAAAAGAACTTTTGAGCTTAGGGTTTAGGGAAAACGGTACTGAAACACTATATAACGGAGAAACAGGTGAACAATACCAAGCTAAGATATACATGGGAAACATGTATTATCTAAAGCTTAAACACATGGTCGCAAACAAAATACACTCCAGAGCTAGAGGCCCTATCCAATTATTAACAAGACAACCAACAGAAGGACGTGCAAAAGAAGGCGGCCTAAGGTTAGGAGAGATGGAAAAAGACACATTTGTAGCACATGGCGCAGCTCTATTATTAAAAGAACGTTTTGATTCAGACAAAACAACTGTTCCAGTATGTGAAAGTTGCGGCCTTATTGCCGTAAGAGATGAGTTCAAAAATAAAAGTTACTGCCCTATCTGCGGTGACAATACTGAAATTTCATTTATAGATGTCTCATACGCATTCAAGCTTATCTTAGACGAATTTAAATCATTATGCATATATCCAAAACTAATTTTAAAGAGTAAGTACTAACTTTTCGAATGCCTTGGCATTCGTAAAGGTTTTAGAAGGAAAGCTTCTAAACCGTTGGAAAAACGAAGTTTTTCCATAAGTTTAGAAAACCAGGGGTTTTCAAAAAGAATGGCAGAAGAAAAAAAGGAAGAAGAAAAGAAACTCGAAGAAACTTCTAAGAAAGAAGAGAAGAAGAAAGCTAAAGAAGAGACTAAAAAGTCTCAAAGCGAAGCCAAAGAGGAGAAAAAGGGAAGAGTAGAACCACAAGAGATATTTGTAAATAAACAGATCAACAATATAAACTTCTCTGTTCTTTCTGCAAAAATGATAAAGAAGATGGCTTCTGCTAAGATCGTTACTCCTGAACTTTACGATAAAGAAGGTTACCCTGTAGATGGCGGATTGATGGATATTCGCTTAGGAGTTATAGACCCTGGATTAAAATGTAAAACATGCG
>CAYTFL010000161.1:0-2033 GCA_964437105.1 Candidatus Woesearchaeota archaeon
CCTTCCATGAAGATGCATGGGCAGGAGGAGGTAATTTTGGAAGTTGTATAGAATTTTTTTGTAGAGGCTTAGAAGTAGGTAACCAAGTTTACATGCAGTATGAACAAACAGCTAAAGGAGAAATTAAGGAATTGTCAGTTAAAGTATTGGATATGGGGATGGGGCAAGAAAGGAATGCATGGTTAAGTCAAGGGACAGCAACGATATATGACGCCATCTTTCCAGGTGTAATGAGTTACCTGTACAAAACTAGTGGTGTAAAGCCCGATGAGAATTTTATGAAGAAGTTTGTTCCTTACGCAGCAAGGTTAAATGTGGATGAGGTTGAAAATATTGAAAAGTCTTGGGAGAATATTGCTGAGAAATTTAGTATGAGCATTCAGGAGTTAAGAGACAAAGTTTTGCCATTAGCAGCATTATACAGTATTGCAGAGCATAGTCGAGCATTACTTGTTGCACTAAATGATGGAGCATTACCATCTAATACAGGAGGAGGTTATAATTTGAGAATCTTAACACGGCGTTGTTTTGGTTTTATCGATAAGTATGGATGGAATATTGATGTTTACACAGTCTGTGAAAGACATGCTCAAGCTTTAAAACAACAATGTCCGGAACTAATGCAAAACTTAGATAATGTGAATAATATTTTGGATGTTGAGAAAGAAAAGTGGGTCAAGACTAAAGAGAAGACTGCTAAAGTGATTGAAAGGTTGGGTGATGTTGACGAAGAGAAGCTTCTAGAGTTGTATGATTCGCAAGGGATTAGCCCAGATATGATACCTAACATGAAAGTGCCTGACGATTTTTATGCGAAGGTTGCAGAAAGGCATGAGCAAAAGGTGCAAAAGGCTGCAACGGTGAAAGAGGATCAAGTTGATCTAGAAAATGTTGATGCGACAAAAGCGTTGTATTATGATGATTTGTTAGAGTTTAAAGCTAAAGTGTTGAAAGTGATAGATGATATTGTTGTGTTAGACAAAACTGCGTTCTATCCGACTTCAGGCGGACAGTTGCATGATAAAGGAACGTTAGATGGGAAAGAAGTTATCGAAGTGTGGAAGCAAGGTAACGTTATTTTGCATAAGGTTGAAAATAGTTTCAAGGAAGGAGATACAGTTAAAGGGGTGATTGATAAGGAAAGAAGAATACAGATGGCGCAGCATCATACAGCTACACATATAGTTAACGCTGCAGCTAAGAAAATATTAGGCAACCATGTTAATCAAGCAGGAGCGTTCAAAGATGTGGATAAAGCAAGAATAGATATTACACACTATAGCTCTTTAACAGATGAAGAGTTGCGTAAGATTGAAGAGGAAGCTAACGAGATTGTTAAGAAAAGTATTCCTATAGAAAAGAAGTTTTATTCAAGGAATGAAGCGGAAAAAAAGTTTGGCATGAGTATATATCAAGGTGGAGTGCCCGTAGGTAAGGAGTTAAGAATTGTTAATGTTAAAGATATAGATGTAGAGTGTTGTGGCGGAACGCATCTGGATAATACAAGTGAAACTGGTAAGATTAAGATTCTAAAGTCTACTAAAGTGCAGGATGGTGTTGTAAGAATAGTTTATACCGCAGGGAAAGCTGCTAAAGAAGAAGAGAAAGCTAGTGAAGAAGTGTTGTTGACGTTGCAAGGCTTGCTGAGTTGCGATAAAGTTGAACAAATACCCGGTAGGGCGGCAGAGTTGTTCAAATTGTGGAAGAAAGTGGTTAAGAAGAAGAAAGATGTGGAGAAGGAGTTGGTTTCAGAGCAAGAGTATCATGGAGATGTTCTATTAGAAACGGCGAGAGTTTTGAAGACGCAGCCAGAGCATGTGGTGAAGACCGTTAGAAGGTTTTTGAAAGATTTGGAGATGTAGGTTGTAAGAGAGATATTTTTTTAAACTTGAAATTTTTTTTAGTGTTCATGAGAGGAGCTTATCTACCTTTGTTAGCATTGTTAGGAACCGCTAGTGCAGAGCCTAGAGAAGGAGAAAGTAAGCTTCATTATGTTATGCGACAACTAAATTCTAATCCTGAAATAGCTTATT
>CAYTFL010000162.1:0-2024 GCA_964437105.1 Candidatus Woesearchaeota archaeon
ATGTGCTTATTGAGGAAAAAGAATGGTGTGGTTTTAAGTTCTATGAAATAAGAATAAAAAGTAGCCAAGGATGGCTGAACACCTTACCCGGTGTTCCACGGGTTCAAAGGTGACTCTCACGGGAAATCTCTTTCTCAGCGTTGAACGAAACACCTTGGCTACACCAAAACACATAGCGAGAGCTATAGGAGGAAAAAATGCAAGCAGCAACCACAATAAGACAAAATAACCCAATAACTTATTACTTTGACCAAGTAAAGAGTATCGAACTACACCCTGCATACTTCGAATTCTTCGAGCCAGGTACAATCCAGGTATACAGCCATGAACTTGACAGAGCTTACTCAGCCTTTTTCGATAAGTTCATGTGTTCAGACTACGAAGCAGAAGTTAAAGCAGACGTTGAAGAATGGTACTACGTGGCAAGCACCCTCATCAACCTTGACAGAGAATGGCTTAACTTCACCGACCCTGTGGGAATTAACCAAGAACTAGAAAGTATTTTGGGACGAGCCAATCTCCTCTAACACTACACACTTTTGGCAGAGGTCTTTCGATGTTGGCTCACCACATTTTACACATTTGCGTATTCCCGCTTTTCCTTTATATTTTTCTTTTAACAAAGGTAAGACTTCCATAAATGAACTTACAATAGAATTCTTTGTCCCTGGATACTCTTCTTCAAACTTATTCAAAACATCTCTCACTTGATGCCTATAACTAACTTTATTGTACGGACACTCATTAAACTCTTCAACTATTCCTTTAAGAAAAGCATAAGTCATAACTTCTTTTTCTGTCATAAAGTACAACGGTTTTATTCTTCGCACAAAATCTTTATGCTCAACCACTCCTGTAATGGGTCCAAGCCTTGCAGAAGTTTCAACATTCCTTCTAAACTGGTTCATAAGTATACTTTGCGCCTCATCATCAAGGTTATGCCCGGTAGCTAACTTGTTAGCGCCTAACTTCTTAGCGTACCTATTCAAAAGGTTTCTTCTTAACACTCCGCAAACGCTACAAGGGTTTCTCCCTTCAACAACGTCATCTAACATAAACTTAAACTCTTCTTCATATGAAGCAATAGTTAACTCAATATTCCTTTCCTCACAAAACTTCTTAGCATATTCTAAACTTTTATCTCTATAACCTTTTATTCCTTCATCAATCAACAAAGCTTTTATTGTAACATTTTGATTTTTTTCAAATATACTTTGCAACAGATCCAACACTGTTAAAGAATCTTTACCACCTGATACTGCAACAACTATCGTATCATCTTTATCTACTAACTTATGCACTCTTATCGTCTTCCTTACCTTCTTTTCAAAGTATTCAAGAAAATGCCTTCTACACAAACCTTTTCCATCTTTCAAAGTTAATACAGGTTTATCTTCACACGCGTTACACATAAACTTGCTGGACAACTGTTCATTTATAAACCTTCCCCGTAAACGTAACTGATTAGCTTTTTTAAATTGCGTATAACCTTCCAATTTGGCATATTAAATACAATCCCACTTTTTAGTTACAAGAAATGTTTTTATATAATCTCTACTTGTAGGTTGATAAGAAAACAAAGGCTGGCTCATACGGAAATAAGAGTGATATGTGGCAAAAAATGCCTCGAATGCCGAATGCTCTTTTCCAAGGAAAAAAATCCCTAGAAGTGAGTCAAGAGATACTACACGAAGATGAAAGCCTCCGTTACGGGCTGGATAGGAAAGCAATGAAAGCTTTAACTGAAGTATTAAGCATGAGCTCTCCAGAATAGCATAAGCTAATCAGTAACCCGTAAACTTTTTAAACAAATAACCCTTAGAAAACCTTGAGGTGATAAAAATAGCAAAGAAAAAAGGTATTGATAAGCGACGATGGTCTTTAGCATTTGGTCTTTTGTGGGCAGGTGCAATGTTAGTCATTGGATTACTCGCAACTTGGTTCGGCTACGGCACACCGTTCGTAGAACTTTTCGGTTCAATCTACCTGGGTTACAAGATCGGAATCCTTGGTTCATTGGTAGG
>CAYTFL010000163.1:0-699 GCA_964437105.1 Candidatus Woesearchaeota archaeon
GTACCCTTCTAGTGATCTATTAAGAACTTCTTTCTTAGGTTGAGTTCTTGTTGCCATATTAGTTAGAAGTCTGTTTTGGTTTAAAAGTTTTTAGTAAAAAATTAAGAAAATGCCCCCAACGGGACTTTCGTTGGTGAAGGTTTACTTCAAACAATTCGAACCCATGTCTCAGCGCTGAGAACGCTGGATGATTTTCCAGAGAGTGAGTATACACTCAGCTCGAGGCCGGACTACACTATGGGGGCAATATGAATAACTGTAAGTGGGACGCCACCGCCCAGACTTTCAAAGCGAAACTTTGAACTGGGACAAGTAAAAAAACTTCGTTTTTTTGAGTCCCAGTTCAAATCTGGGAAAACGAAGTTATTTACTGTAAGTGGGACGCCACCGCCCAGATTTGAACTGGGATAACCCGAAGGTAACAGGATCTCTATCATCTGGTTCCAGTCTTACGCTTCTTTAGGAATCTGCGCAGTACCAGATTGTGCCACGGTGGCTTAATCAATAAGAATTTTATTTTTGTTTATAAATTTATTGAAAATGTAGAGTGAAGTTACCTACTTAGAATACTAAGAAGAAAAAAATCAAACCAACCAACGGTGCCTACGGCCATTTCACTTTTAGAAATCAGAGATTTCCAAACCTTCACCTTTGCTTCGCAAAGCTGAAGTTCGTGAAATGTCCTACTCGGCACCCCGG
>CAYTFL010000163.1:709-2018 GCA_964437105.1 Candidatus Woesearchaeota archaeon
CAGACCTCAACAAAAAAACATGGGGCGCAGATACAGTAGATTACCTAGCTTCTAACGGAAAAGTGCATGATAAGATTCTAAACGTTCTTAAAAAATAAACAATTTATATACTTAAAAACAATAAAGTTTATAAATAATGAACAATTTTTCTCCAAATAGGGAATTTCAACAACATGGATGAATACTGCCTGAAGAGGAAAAATGCGTTACGAAGTTCGCATTTTTCCTTTTGGTATAGGGCATTTTTTGGTCAAACAAAAAATGATCCGTGTATGAACCCTATGTTGTTGGTGGTTTTTCCTTATTTAACCAATTATGGGCTTATGCCTAAAGTATTAGAACGAGTCACTACATTCTTACCTTTGTACTTTAGCTTTGCAATAGCTTGTCGAAGGTTGAATTCACCTAAGATCGAAAGATGAGACTTTATCTTATATGTTATAACTCTTTCATCGCCTGCATCGATCTCTTCGATAACCCATTTTATCAATGTTCCTTTCTTTTCATGTCGCATTATCTTTTCAGGGTGTAATGTGCCTATTGTCAGGCCTTTCTCTAGATCTGCTATGTTCGGTATCCTGTCAATGATCTCTATGTCTTTTAGTTTGTTTTTGCTCCTGTTGCTTATGTTCAATATTATCTTCAGTTCAGATACTCCACCTTCTTTTAAGGATACGTTTGCAGCTGATTTTCTTAGTGTAAGGGGGCTTCTTAGGACATAGTAAAGCAAGGCGATAACTGCAAATAAGATGAGTATTATCAGTAGTGTGATGTAATTTTGGGTCTTGTATATTGTAAAACTAGCTCCTGGTTCAATGTCGACAGGCACTATGAGGAATCTTTTATTGTCTTCTTTGATGAACCTTCCTTTTGGTTTAGAAGATGTGAATAGGTTTTGAATAAATGAAGATTCAATCTTTATCTCTTCTTGAAACCTTACGTTTCCGATGTTCTTTAGGATTATCTGTTCTTCTATCTTTAGGAAGCTTCTGCTGGTCTTTTCATCTTTAGATATCTCTTTTTTCTCTTTGATAGAGAATTTCTTCACTTCTGTGTCTAATGTTTTGTTGTCTGATATTACCTTAACTACTAAGGTATCTTCTTGGGGTTTAGTCTTTGGGTCTAGGGTCTTTGGTAGTTGAAGTGTTTTTCTCTCTTTTTTTCCTAATCTTGTCTTTATCTCGTCGTTGATCAGTTTGCTTTCTACTGTGACTACAATATCAGGATATTCTATTATGTTTTGGTTGTTTAGAGATATCTTTAAGGGTATCTCTTTTGTTGGGTCGACTTCATCGTCTAGGAGTATTGT
>CAYTFL010000164.1:0-2014 GCA_964437105.1 Candidatus Woesearchaeota archaeon
AGTATATGAAGGAGTTTATTTACAAGGATTAGGAGTATTATTATCTCCAGTTGCTTATGTATTATACTTTGGTTTGGCTTTAGTATTAATCTTAAGAAAGTTTAGAATACCTGGAGCAGTTCTTATTAGTATTGCTTTGTCAACTTTATTTGCTTATTATTTAGGTTTGGGTGGAACTAGTGAAGTAATGAGTTTATCTGCTGATGCATTTAGTGGAATCTTAGCTTTTGATCTTGGAGTAATATTAGATCCAAAAGTTTTAGCTGTAATTTTAGTTTTATTTTTAGTAGACTTTTATGGTAGTGTAGCGAAGTTTATTGGATTAACAAGAAATACAAGTATTGTTAGAAGAAATGGAGTTTTACCTAAAATGAAAGAAACACTTTCAGTTGATGGAATTGCAACAATAGTAGGTTCTGGTTTAGGAACAACAAGTATTACTACTTATGTTGAAAGTGGAGTTGGAATTGCAGAGGGTGGAAGAACTGGTTTTACAGCTGTAGTTTGTTCTATACTAATGTTAGGAATGATATTTTTGTTACCTGTAGTTAGCCTAGTTCCAGTGATTGCAACAACAGGAGCTTTGTTTTGGGTCGGAATAAATTTGTTTCCTTCAAGAGAGGAGTTGAGAAGCTATAATGTATTAGATATAGCCACTGTTTTAGTTATGATCTGTGCTGTGATTGCAACATTTTCAATTGATAAAGCTTTATTGGTTGGTTTTGTAATCTTTATATTAGGACTTTTAGTTGCAAAGAAGTATAGGGCAATTGACAAGTATATGGTTATTTCAACAATCTTGTTATTAGTGGGAGTTATTCTTTCACTTTAATTTTTTTTTAATTTTAAAATTCGAGGTTCTAACTGAGGTTCAACTCCAAATTTGTATACCTTTCGTATTCTATTGTATGGCAAGATAATACAAAAACATATAAGTGATTACAGCGTCTGTAATGGTATAAAACAAAATCAAGGTGGCAAAACACTTTGGGCGTTTAAACCATGCTTCTCGCGTCCGGCGGGGGCATGACCCTTTAAGTCGTAATGCCCATGCTATACACACTTTTAAATACCTCTCTCAGGTCAGGCCAAGGGAGGAAAGCATGGCAGAAAACGACATCTACAAAAATAAGGAAAAATATGAAACCTTTATTTCTAACTTAGATAGGCTTCTAGAAAAACCTAAAGCCCAAAGTAAAACAAGGTACTATTGCAAGAACCACAAAAATCTCAAATACTTTGAGAGACTAATTAAACATTTTGAAGTAAAAGATTTAAGTTATATACGTCGCCTACGGGTGTTCGGAGTTCTAAAAGTAATCTGTACTGTAATAGACAAAGATCTAAAAGAATGTGAACGAAAAGATATTGATGATCTTGTAGCCTTTGCTCATACAAGATACAATACAAGAGAAAGTAAACGGGACTTCATTAAAGACTTAAAATGTGTTTGGAGAGTATTGTTTCCAGAGAAAGATCACTTAGGGCGTATAGACGAGACATTAACTCCTTACGTTGTACGGCACATCTCCAGAAAAATTGACAAGAGTAAAGAGAAAATGCGTAATGATCGATTCTCATTTGAAGAATTTAAACAAATCGTAGATTATTTTGAGAAAGATGCACGTTTACAGGCGTATCTTACATTAGCTTTTGAGTCTTTAGGAAGGCCACAAGAGTTATTGTATACGAAGGTAAAGGATTATCATTTTTATGATAATTATGCAAGGGTTTGGATATCTGAGCATGGAAAAGAGGGAACAGGCTTCTTACAGTGCATAGATTCCTATCCTTATGTCCAAAAATGGTTTGCTTTACACCCTCTTAAAACTAACCCTAATCCTTTTTTCTTCATCACATTGGCAAACAACAGTAAACACACACAATTGACAAACAAATACATCAATAAGAGGCTACAAACTGCATGTAGAGAGCTGGGAATTGATAAGAAGATTACTTGCTACAGTTTGAAAAGAAATGGCATTACCTACAGACGACTTAGGGGTGATAGCGC
>CAYTFL010000165.1:0-386 GCA_964437105.1 Candidatus Woesearchaeota archaeon
CTGGGGGTGGAAATCAAATGAGACAACCCTATGTAAGAAATATTATGAATTTTTGGAGAAAACTTCGTTAAACCCTGGAAATGAGAGTGTTAGATCTTATTTGCTCAGTTTAAAATTGTCAACAAACTCGTTAAGACTTACTCATGCGTCAATAAATTTCTTTTTCAGAAACATTTTAAAAAAACCTTTTACAAGAGACGATGTGCCAATAAAAAAACGAGAAAAACTTTTACCTAAGTTGTTATCTAGGCACCAGATTAAACAAATGCTTTCTTCTACTGATAACTTAAAACATAAATTAGTCATTAAAATGTTATACTCTACAGGTTTACGGTTGCAAGAGTTAGTTGATTTGAAAAGGAAAGATATTGATTTTGAAAAGAATC
>CAYTFL010000165.1:396-2004 GCA_964437105.1 Candidatus Woesearchaeota archaeon
CCTGGTTTAGGGTTGAACTCGTTCGTTCTTTGCAAACGCAATTAATTTCTTTTGTAAATTATTCTTTTGTTTGTATGAATGGGTAAGGTAAAAAGCAGAGGTATACGATTATTTCTGATTCTTTAAAGCTTGATTTGTTGAAGTATTATAGTCATGAAGTGTTTAAAACTGAATACTTGTTTGAAGGGAGAAAAGGGAAGTATTGTAAAAGGTCAGTACAGATGGTTCTTAGAAATATTAGTAAAAAGTTAGGTTATAGAATTCATCCTCATATGTTGAGGCATTCGTTTGCTACTCACCTTTTAGAGCAAGGAGTTGATCTTAGAGTTATACAAAAATTGTTAGGGCATAGTGATTTGTCTAGCACTGAGATTTATACGCATGTGTCTTGTGCTATGTTAAAGCAGGTGAAGAATCCTTTGGATAATTTATAGTAATATATTTAAAGTTTAATTCTGTAAGTATTGTTATGAAGAAAAGAATTGAAGCTATTGAACAACGAAATAAAAGGGTTGAGTTGGATAAGGCGTGGGAGACTAGTTGGTCAAGGATAGTTCTTATAGCAATTTTTACTTACATTACTATTGTATTGTTTTTCTTTGTGGCGAGTTTGCCTAAACCTTTCATAAATTCAATTGTGCCGACTACAGGGTTTGTGTTGTCTACGTTGTCTTTACCATTTTTTAAAAGAATTTGGATTAAACAGGTTTCTAAGTGAGAAATATCTAGGTTAGAATATATATTTTGAAATTACTATAAATTCGTAAAGTTTATTAAATTACTATTAAAAAGGTAAGGTTATGGCTGAAGTTAGATTGAAGGTTATGGAGGCTCTCAGAGAGGAGGCCTATAAGGGTATTGTTAGGATTGATTCTGAGACTATGCGAGGGATTGGTGTGAAAGTAGGGGATATAGTTGAGATAGAGGGTAGTAGGAAAACTGTTGGGATTGTTGATAGAGCTTATCCTACTGATGTTGGACAGCCTGTGATTAGGATGGATGGGATTCTTCGTAGGAATGCTAAGACTGGGATTGGGGAGATGGTAACTGTTCGTAAGGCTGATGTGCAGGAAGCGAAGAAGGTTGTTATTGCACCTGCACAGAAAGGGGTGACTATTAGAGTTGATTCTAGAATGTTTAAACGAGGCCTTTTAGGTAGAGCAGTTAATAGAGGTGACATTTTGGCTTTAGGTGGAACGACTTCTAGAAGAAGGACGTTGTCTGAAAGTCCGTTCTTTGATGATGTTTTTCCTAGAGATTTGTTTGAAGAGTTTATGGGTGTTGGTAGTTTTGGGATGAGTAGTTTGAAGTTTGTTGTTGCTGATACTACTCCTAAAGATGCTGTTATTATTACTGAAGCTACACAGCTTGAGATTAAGTCTAGGGCTGTTGAGGTTATTGAAGAAAAAATTCCTGATGTTGCTTATGAAGATATTGGTGGGTTGACTGATGAGATTGTTAAGGTTAGAGAGTTAGTTGAGTTGCCTTTGAAGCATCCTGAGTTGTTTGAGAGGTTAGGGATTGAACCGCCTAAAGGGGTTCTTTTGCATGGTCCTCCAGGTTGTGGTAAGACTTTGCTTGCTAAGGCTGTTGCTAATGAAAGTGATG
>CAYTFL010000166.1:0-1993 GCA_964437105.1 Candidatus Woesearchaeota archaeon
TTCACCTAAGAGAATAACTTTAGGATCCTTTTTCATTTCCTGTTTCAGTGCAAGGTTGATTGCTTCAACCATGTTAAGTTTAGGCAACTTCTCTCACCTCTTTCTTTTTGTATGCCGGTGCAGGTAGCCAACATAGACCTCTAACTTGTTTAGCCTGAGAATCTTGTACAGCCTGATAGTGAGGGTAAAGTTCTTGTACCCTTCTTTCTTCCATAGAAGTTAGTTCACCGACTTGGTAAGAACCGCCAGTAATCTTTTCAACCATTCTTTGGCGTAACTGTTCTTGCGTTGCATCACTATACTCTGTGAAGCCAGTCATTAAGCTACGTAGTTCTTCTAAAGCACTAGAAGGATATAATGATGGATGCATTAAACTGAACATCGTGTCGACGTCAGGTTTGTCGTAAAGTATTAAACCGTGTTGCATTGAAGATGCTCTCCTTAACCTTTGAGCGTTACCACCTATCTTTCTTTCACCAACAAAAATATCGTTATTATCGACGACAGTGGTTGGAAGGCCGAAACTAGAAAGAGCTTCGCCAATTCTGCCGCAGTAAGTTTCATACGTTCTTCTAACATCTTTTATTCCTTGTTCGATTGGTACAAAAAGACTGTAAGTGAATTCAGTGTTAGGGTAATGTACGACAGCTTTACCGCCGCTTGGCAAACGTACAACTTTGAAACCGAGCCTATCGCACTCTTCTAAGTTAAGGTCAGATAGTGCTTGACCAGAAGCAATTGAGACTGAAGGTTCCCAGTTGTGAAAGATTAAAGTGGGTGGAGAATGTTTTGCTTCAACAGCTTCATGGATGGCATGGTCCATTGCAGCGATCATAAAAGGATCACGTTTTTCCATTCTTAGTAGTCTGAATTCCAAGTTCATTGACCCTCCTTTGCAAACAAGTAGTTATACATATCTTCTTTAGATGGTAAGGCAGTTGCTTCGTAAGCTTTAGCAGCTTTATCAACCTCAGCAGTAACTTTCTTTATTAGTTTTTCTTCACTAGTTTTGTTCCACAACTTTTTCTTTTCCATATATTTTCTTAATCTAAGGATAGGGTCCTTTTTTTCCCACTCTAAAACTTCTTTCTTTTTACGGTACTTAGTCCAATCATCAGATGTAGTGTGATGTTCTCTTCTATAAGTGTCAGCTTCAATCAAAGTAGGTATACCCTTTAGCGCATCTTTAATTGCATCCTGTGTCGCTTTGTAAACAGCGAAAATGTCATTACCGTCAACCTGTATACCTTTTATGCCGTAAGCGATAGCCTTCTGTGCAATATTTTTTACCGCAGTCTGTTTTGACGTAGGTACAGAGATAGCGTACTTATTATTCTGGCAAAGGAATATCATGGGTGCTTTGAAAACGGCGGCAAAGTTCATGGCTTCGTGGACATCGCCCTCGCTAGTAGCACCGTCACCAAAATCAGATAAAACAACTTGCCTCTTTTTCTGCAATTTTAACCCCCAGGCGAAGCCAGTGCCGTGTAAAGGTTGCTCGCCAACAGTGATGCAAATAGGGAAAACGTTCACATCTTTAGAGATTTTCATACCGCGCTCGTCACCGCCCCAGAACATGTATAGCTTAGTCATGTCAAAACCTTTTACCATCATAGCGCCGTTCATACGGAAGGAAGGGAAGAGCCAATCTTGCTTTCTAAGGGCGAATGCGCTGCCAACTATAGTAGCTTCCTGACCTAGTTGTGACGCGTAAGTGCCTAAACGGCCAGTCCTTTGCAGTTTTAGAGCTTTATTATCAAATACTCGGGTTCGGACCATCCACTCGTAAAGAGCCTTTATTTGCTTAGTAGAGAGCTTAGGCATGAGTTTTAGGTCTACCTTACCCTCAGGATTGAGAATTTCTAACCTTTTTACCTCGAATTTGTCAATAGTACGTATCATCTCTTTTTCATATATATACTAAGCTTTTCTATTTATATAGATTACTCAAGGGTCATTTGTAGTTACTTGCCAGGAGTCACAAAATAGAAAA
>CAYTFL010000167.1:0-1982 GCA_964437105.1 Candidatus Woesearchaeota archaeon
TGGTGGAGAGAGTTGGAGAGTTTACCATTGATCAAATTAAGGGTTTGATTAATGAGGGAGAGATCGTGGATGAGCGTACTTTAACGGCTTTGATGTTGGCGAAGAATAAAGAGTTGTTATAGATAAGGTTATTCTTTTGGAAGTGAAGCCGTTTGAATTTTTGTAATCTTGGCTAAATATGAATCAAATTCTCTTTGAGCGATTTCAGCAATTTCTACTTCAGCAGAGTTTGAAGAATTTGTATAATATTTTGTTGTGTTTTCTCCAACGGTAATCTCAATGGATTCTATTTTTAGGTCATCCTTATTATCGTCAACGTACTTTTGCATGGTGCCATCTTCTTTTGTAACAACGAGAAAGTTATCGTGATTAAAGTTAAGCTCATAAAATTTGACATTATCTGTTCCAATTTGCCCAATAAAATGATATTCACTATGGTCTGTGCAGCCGATTGTAGCAGAAGATAATAATCCCCATAATCCTATCCTTGCTAAAGCTCTTCTTACCATATATTTGAGAATTTATGTTCTCTTTATATTGTTTTTGGTTTGTGTTTACCTAGATATAGGGACGAAGAGGTTATTTCCACACAAAACATATAAACATCTAGCCATGAATCATTAAGATGGAGTTTCTTTTTCCGCATGAAAGTTATAGGAAGATACAGAAGTCGTTCATGACGCAGGTGTATCATGTTATTGAGAATAAGGGGAAGTTGTTGGTGCATGCGCCGACGGGGATTGGGAAAAGTTCGGCAGTTCTTGCGCCAGCGATGACTTATATTAAAAATAAAGGGAAGAAAAAGACGATATTTTTCTTAACGTCAAGGAATACGCAGCATCTGATAGCTGTTGAAACTCTAAAAATGATTAAGAATAAGTTTGATTTTAGCTTTGCTACTGTGGACTTGGTAGGAAAGAAAGGGATGTGTAATCAGTCTGGGATACATCTTTTAACTTCTGGAGAGTTTGTTGAGTATTGTAAAGATGTGAGGGAGAAGGGGAACTGTGTTTATTACAATAATCTGAGAAGTAAAGGGAAAGTTTCTGTGGAAGCTGCAAACGTGTTAAGGAAGCTTAAGATTGAGTCGCCGATGCATGTTGAAGAGATTAATAGTGTGTGCAGGAACTCTGATTTGTGTAGTTATGAGATGGCGTGTTTCCTTGGAAAGGATGCGCAAGTGATAATAGCTGATTATAATTATATGCTTAATCCGTTTATACGTGACGGGTTGCTTACTAAGATGAATAAGAATCTGAGCGATTGTATAGTTATCTTTGATGAAGGGCATAATGTGCCGTATAGAGCGAGGGATTTGTTAACTTCTAAGATTTCTACGATGGTGTTAGATTATGCTGCGAGAGAGTGTAAGATGTTTGGGTATGAGCAAATTGCTAATGATCTTAGTGGGATAAGGAAAGTGTTAGAGAAGTTGTGTAAAAATAAAGTTTCTCTTGATAATGAAGAGTCTTTAGTTTCAAAAAAGGATTTTTTGTTAGGTATAGAAATGGTGGGTAATTATGAAGAAATGATGGGGAACTTTCTTTTTGTAGGTGACCAGATATTGGAGAAAAAGAAAAGGAGTTTTACCGCAGGCGTTGCGTCGTTCATGGAAGCGTGGACAGGGCCTGATAAAGGTTATGCTCGGATAGTAAGTAGGAGGTTTAATAGGATGGGGAAGCCAGTTATTGCTTTGAACTATAGGTGTTTAGATCCGTCGTTTGTTATGCAGACGTTGTTACAGGAAGCGCATTCAGTGATTATGATGTCTGGAACTTTAACTCCATTAGATATGTATGAAGATCTTTTAGGGTTTGACCCTGAAGTTATTTCTTTAGAGTATGATAATCCGTTCCCTGAAGAGAATAAGTTGTCGATAGTGTTGCCTCAAACGTCTACTAAGTATAAGACTAGGGGGAGTGCTATGTATGAGCAGATTGCAGAGAAGTGTACGCAGGTTACTAATGCTGTGCCTGGGAATG
>CAYTFL010000168.1:0-632 GCA_964437105.1 Candidatus Woesearchaeota archaeon
TTTGATATTTTATTTGTTTAGTCTGTAGAATGAACAAGAGTTTTACTTTCCTGTCCCTTTTCTATTGCCTCAGTGAACAATCTTTTTACAGATGCAAATAAAATATCATCAGGGATTTCTCTCATTCCTTGATTTGCCAAATCTATTAAATGTTGTGCTTCATCTTTAAAACTTCTTCCTTGTGTTGTTTCTTCGAGAGTATAAGAAAGAGTTATTTCATGGAATCTTCCTTCTCCGCTGTAAGTAACGTAGAAAGTGTAAGGTTTCCAGGGCATTAGTCTAGGTAATAGAAATCCTGGTTGAAAGTTTCCGATCATTTTTATTCAGCTCTAATAGCTTGATCAAACATAAACCCTAGTGTAGATGCGAAAAAAGGTGTGTTAAGCCACACTGCGATTTCTTCATCTGGCATGTTACTGTTTGATATCATGAATAGAACTTGTTCGTTGTCTGCTATGAAAAATCTTGTGTCAACATTGATTTGTTTAGCTTTTATTTTGAATTTGTTGTTGATCTTTTTTACGTCTTTTTCATCACCTGAAAGAGCTATTTTTATTTTTGTGTTTGCTTTTTTAAGTCTTCCGAATAGTAAAGAAAAGAATCTTGATTTATTTAAGACTTCTGTTGCTGAT
>CAYTFL010000168.1:661-1979 GCA_964437105.1 Candidatus Woesearchaeota archaeon
AAAAGTTCTTTTATATGATTGTAGATTGTTGATTTTCCTCGGACTGATCCTGAGATGTCTTCTTGTTTTATTGGCTGGATTCCTACGTTGTAAAGTTGTTGTAGTTCTTTGTATTCTGTAGTTTCTTTTAGTTTTGAGATTGTTTTTATTTTTTCGTTTGCGTTTTTTAGTGTGTTTGTTTTTAGTTTTTCAATTATGATGTTTGGTTTAACTGCGATGTATTTTACTGGTTTTCCTAGTTTCATTAGTGCAAATCCTCGCTTTTCTAGGCTTTCTAGAACATCGTAAGTTCTTGATCTTGGAACTCCTGAGATCTCTGCGATTTCACCTGCGCTTGCCACTCCTTTTCCAAGCAAGGCTAACCATACTTTAGTTTCATAAATGTTAAGGTTAAAATGATCCTTAATTTGATTTACTAGTTCTTGTTTGATTATCATTGGGTTGGTTCCTCGCGGTATTCAGGACTGCATAGGCGGTGATGTGCTGGAATATACCTAAAAAGTGAAGCTAACATTCCAAGTGCTGAAACCACTACAGTTGCCATGCCAGCAAATTTTATTCCGCCTGTAACTTTATCTATTCCTAATTTTTCTGCATATCCATCAATAATACTAACTTCTTTAGCTGCAGAAACAAAATAAGTCTTCTCAATACTAGTCAAACGATCATTAATAATATCTCTTTGAGCGGATTCCAATGCATCAGTGTATTCTGTAACACCTGGATTTAGATGAAGAGTTGTTTCAGGAGTTTTATAAGGAAGGCTTTTTACAAGATCATCAGACCTTCTTATTTCTGCTTCTAATATGTCTCTAGAAATTCCTGCTTGATTGTATCTTCTAACTACCTGAGGCATTTCTGGACTGTGAGTCGTGTTTGCAATTGATCCTAGTGTAAATGCTCCAATTCCTAATCCTGCACATGTAAAACTTGTAATAATCCCAAATCCACTTGATCTAACTCTTGCTTCAAGTTCTTGTTTTGTTGGTAGTTGATCTTGTTCGTTTGTCATTTTATTGTGTTTCCCCCTTATCTTGTGCTACTACTCCTATTTTTCTAAATGAAAGTTGATATAGATCTCCGTTTTTATCAGTATATAGTGCTCTAAAATTATCTGTTCTGTGACGAATGTCAGTAATTCCTTCCCTAGGATAAACTACATGAAGATCTTCATCTTCTTCATGAGGTTGCTGGTTTAATGCCTCGTTAATAGTCTTTCCAGCTTCAACCATTTGATCTATACTTGGTCCTGTTTATCCAGTATCTATTGTAGGTTCGTTTGTCATTTTATTTCTTTATTTACAATTATTTAATAGAA
>CAYTFL010000169.1:0-1740 GCA_964437105.1 Candidatus Woesearchaeota archaeon
AATCATTACCATTGGTGATTGTAAGTTCTTTGGTAATGAACAATATTTGTATAAATTCTTTTTATGTGTTTTAATGTCGTTTGGTTTGAAATCTTCCAAATGAGTTCCATGATCTACTAAGTCATACATCGCTTTCTTCATTTTAACTCTCTTCTTAGTCCATCTCTTAAACCACAAACGCATTTCTTCAGAACAAGTTTCCACGCCAGAATTCCCACCAATCCAATAACTAGCTGGATGTTCTAAAGCTTCGTTAAGAAGAGCTTTCATCGCTTCATTACCACGATAAACTTCTGCCCGAACTTCTGGTTTTGAATAAGTAAACAAATCAGTTATTTTGGGAATTTTTTCATGTAGCTTCTCAAGAGTTTGTTGTTTTTGTTCAATTGCTTCTTTTAAGTTTCGAGGATGAGTACATTGATATTTACGGCTGGTCTTTTCTTGAGTATAGGTAACAAAGCCTTTCTCAATCAATTTGTTAAGAACATCGTAAATTGCCCTTCTTTCTAAAGCAGTCTTTTCTTGAATTTTTTGAATGCTGGCTGTACCTAACTCCAGGATAGCTTGATACACTTTAATTTGTCCAACAGTTAAATTTAACTCTTTTAATTCAGGAAGTTCCATTTTTAGTAAGAAAGCTTGCTTCTTTTTAAAGATTGTGGTATAAGAGTATACCACAAAGCTTTAACTATTAGTTATTGTCACTACTAGTAAATAAAAACAAATAGCCGACCTCGCTTAAAAAGGAGGTATAAAAAATGAGAGAATGGACAGTTGAAGAAATATTGGAGGATATAGCTCCATTAGAAAAAGAGATAGAACCATTAGATGAAAAAACAATGGCAATGGTAAAAAGATTAGAAGCAGCCACAAAAGATAGATCTCATCCGGTGATAAAAACAATGATAGAAATGGGATACAAAGATACAAAAGAAGCCCATAAAGATTTAGAAATTGGAAAAAAAGACCAAGCCGAATTAGTTAAAAGGTTAGAAGGAGTTGAATTAAGCTTAACGCCCTATGATATTGTATCTATTTATTCACACATTTGTGAAGTGTCCGAAGGCATAGCTGGTCTAGCAAGCGGTATGTTAGGCACAATTATAAGTGCATACATCTGTAAAGATCTTGAACCAGAACTGAGAGAAAAAGCAATTCTAGGAAGTTATTGTCCTGAAAGTATTTCAGATTGTTGTTATTCAGACAGGGAAGAAGTTAAAGAATCTAACAGAAAAAGAGTTGAAGAAACTCTTGGAATTAGCGTTTCAGAAGTTGAAGAAAAGTATGAAAAAGCAGGAATAGCAAAGAAACGTGATGTGAGAGGAAAACTGAAAGAAGAACTACATGCAAAATGGGAAGTACTATATGAATATTGTTTAGGAGAAATTCTTCCTTATAAAGCAGAACTTCTTGAAGTAGTTGGAATTAAAATGCCTTGGGAAGAAGCAGTATCATTAGTAACTGAACGTCAAGCAGAATACAAGAAGAAGCTTGATAAAGTAGTACCTGAGGAACTTCAAGAACGTATTCATGAGGTTGAAAAACAACTTCACCATACTTTGTCTGCATATTTGTGTTAAGATTTGGGGATAAAATGGCAAAAAAAATCTTAATAGGAGATGACCAAGTTGGAAGTGAAGCTGGAGAAGCACTACGAGAACTTTTTGAGTTAAAGTATGAAAGTGCTTTATCTGGTTTTTCTTTAGAGTACACCGCAGACCCTGAAGACTTTATCGAAAA
>CAYTFL010000169.1:1750-1973 GCA_964437105.1 Candidatus Woesearchaeota archaeon
GCAAGTACCGGAGATTACGATGTGTTGTTGATTGATCTTAAATGGTGTCATGATGACGCAATCAGGGAATACAAAACAGGATATCGAATCTTAGATGTAGTTAGAGATTATGCTCCCAAAAGAATCTTGTGGACAAGTGAAGATGAAGAAGACAGGGTAAGAGGTTACGAACATGGAGCAACAGAGTGTATGGAGAAAAACCAGTGCCAGAAAAGTTGGAAAG
>CAYTFL010000170.1:0-1963 GCA_964437105.1 Candidatus Woesearchaeota archaeon
AAAAGAAAAAAATGATATGGAAGCTAAACAGAAATTAGTTGAAGCTAATTTGCGTTTAGTTGTTTCTATTGCTAAAAGGTTTACTGGCAGATCATTGTCGCTACTTGATTTAATCCAGGAAGGCAATATTGGACTGTTTAGGGCAGTAGAGAAGTTTGATTACCGTAAAGGCTACAAATTCTCAACCTATGCTACTTGGTGGATTAGGCAGGCTATAACCAGGGCTTTAGCTGACCAATCCAGAACCATTAGGATACCTGTTCATATGGTGGAAACTATTAATCGGTTTCAGCAGGCAGAGAGAAGGCTGATTCAGGATTTGGGCAGAGAGCCTTTACCGGAAGAGATAGCAGCTGAAATGGGCGAGGAATTAAATAAAGTAAGGCAGATTATTAAAATATCACAAGAAACTGTTTCTTTGGAAACTTCAGTTGGTGAAGATGATGAAGATTCAACCTTAGGTGATTTTATTGAGGATGATAAGACTATTACTCCAGATAGAGTTGCCTCCCTGCAACTTCTCAAAGATCATGTAAAAGAAATTATAGCTCATCTTTCTCCCAGGGAGCAGAAGATACTGGAAATGAGGTTTGGTTTGACTGACGGGGTAGCACATACCTTAGAAGAAGTCGGTCAGGAATTTGGTGTGACTCGTGAAAGAATTAGGCAGATAGAAGCTAAAGCCTTAGAAAAAATAGAACAGAACAGGGATATGAAGAAATTAAGAGATTATTAAATATTCGGGGATAGCTCAGTGGTAGAGCAACTGGCTGTGAAACTTTAAAAATTGCAGCTTTCAGAGCGAAAGCCTGGAATGAAAACAAGGTGAATTGTCGGGAAACCTAAACTTAATATTTAAGCAAGGTAATCCGCAGCCAAGCTTGCCATATTAGCAAGAAGGTTCAGAGACTAGAGTTTTACTCGTACTGTCAAGTAAATAGCTTGATGGGAAGCGCCTTGCACCTAAGTCAATTGATATGGTGATGAGATAGTCCACCCCTTAGGGAAATCTAAGGATAAGTGTAACCAGTGGGTCGTGGGTTCGAATCCCTCTCCCCGAGCCACAAGAATATCGCTAATATTAGCGGTATTTTTGGTTAATTTAATTGCACTTCAGAGTGGAATTCAACCTCTAGAGTTGACATAAATCAGTAAATATGATATATTATTATATTAGTTCATTTTATGTATTTTATTTGCTAAAGCCATAGTTAAAAGCTATTCATTAGCTTGGATAATTTTTAGCTATGGCTATATAGAATAGTCCTCTAGTATAATTCCTAAATTAGGAGGATGATGCTATGTCAAAAAATGTACGTCGCCGTGTTGAAGCACGTATCCAAGCAACCGAACCTCACATTCTCAAGCGTCAGAAATTTGATCCAGAGAAGTTTTTGGGTGATAATTGGAGTATTGACGAGCAGGTTGGACAGCGTACCGGCGACATCTTGGATGCTGGAAAAATCATTCAAAAGAATTATCTGAAAAATGATGAATCCCATATCAATGGCGAAGAATGGTTGAAACGCATTAAACAAGCGCCGGAAGATATCCAGCTTGATGCCAATGATTTTCTAGCTCTGTGGCTGGAAAAAGATCATGTAATCCTAAAGTGGCTTTATGATACCAAAAGCATTACTTGTTTGTCATTCTGGGGCACTCCTTTGCGGGATCCGGATGGCCGCCGTCACGTTCTGTATCTCTGTCGGGACCGTGATGGCTCCTGGTACTGGCGCTGCGACTGGGTTGGTTTCGACTGGGATGCCGACGATTCTGCAAGCCTTCTTGCAAGTAGCAATTAGTTCTTAGGACTTAAGAATTTGGTCTTTTTGACCTTTGCCCTTAGTTCTTTGAATTTTTCTTTCAAACGATCCACATCGGTTAACCACACTGGTGCGGGTCGTTTTCTTTTTGGTATAATAAAAACGGAGATAGGTGAATACGCCAGTGATTAAGGTTGCTG
>CAYTFL010000171.1:0-1963 GCA_964437105.1 Candidatus Woesearchaeota archaeon
CCTCGTACCAATAACAACGTCACAGAATTTTGAGTCTAAAGGTTCAATCAAACGTAACATTTCTTGAGCCTTGTAAGTGTCATCGCCGTCAAGCATAACAACTAAGTCAGTATCAGGTTTAATACTTTGAACACCTTTTCTAATAGCATAACCTTTTCCACCTTTTGGTTCGTATACAACGCGAGCGCCAGCCTTTTTTGCTACTTCTGCAGTTCTATCAGCAGACCGGTTATCAATAACAAGAACGTCAACTTTGTAGCCTAGTGCTTTTAATTTCTCTTTAGGGATTGCTTTTATAACTTTTCCAATACCTTTCTCCTCGTTATAACAAGGGACCATTACAGTTAATTTTTTCATTTTTTATCACTCCATGTTAAGTTTCTTGCAGTTAGTTAATTGGAAACAACCCTTATTACTTCCCTGAAAACCTTGGAAAAACGCAGGAATACAGTGAAACAATGTGAAACTACCATATTTTCTGTCCATTTTTCTTAGGTTTCTAGGTAGCCTAATCTTATTTAAAGGTTTCTATTTTGTTATTACTGGTAAGGAGTGGAGAATTAATATTAAATCCGGAAATCTTTCAATAAGATCTAGACCTTTTCTCTATCTTGTAGGTTAACAACTCCTTTTTATCATGAAATACAACGTATTCTATACTCCAAGAACCAATCCTTCGTCTAATGTAACAGTTTCACCTTTTTCATATGCGTGGAGTGCGTCTTCCAAGAGTTGCTCATCTTCCTCAGACATAACTTCAACCATATGTTCTTGGATATAATCCAATATTTAAAGATATCGTAAAATCCGGAAATCTTTCAAAAAAAGCGCCTAAATCTTTATAAAAAATGTCGACTTTAGTAGGGGCGGACAGGACAAACGCCCGCGCAGCGTTTATAATATACACCAAATTAACCTAGTCCAAGGAGGAAACAATGCCGCAGCCATGGAGAACAGTGAAGTCTGCTAACTTTGAGGCTTCAATTTGGGAAAATGAAAAAGATTTTGGGGATGGAGGAATAGTAGCCTTCAAATCCGTGAGTGTAAGGAAAACGTGGAGAGATAATTCTAACACGTTCCGTGAACAAAAGATTAACCTGAGGAAGCAAGATGTGGAAAGGTTGATAGTGCTTCTAAGGAAAGTGCAAGAGCATTTGTTGTTGGAGGAAAAATGAGTAAAAAGGAAATGAAAATTGAAGATTTGCCAGGTGTTGGTGCAGCGACCGCAGAAAAGTTGCAGGATGCAGGGTACCATAACCTTATGGCAATAGCTGTAGCTACGCCAGGTGAGCTTACGGAAAGTGTAGGGATGGGAGAAGCTTCTGCAAGGAAAGTGATTAACTCTGCCAGAAATAATCTGGATATGGGATTTGTGTCAGGAGAAGATTTGTTGAAGAAACGTGAGGAAGTGATTAAGATTTCTACAGGAGCTAGCGCGTTTGACGTTCTAGTCGGTGGAGGGTTTGAGTCAGGGTCGATAACCGAATGTTTTGGAGCTTATGGTAGTGGAAAAACGGCTTTGGCTAACCAGTTAGCAATAAATGCGTTGGATCTGGATGAAAATGGTGAGCCGCAAGCGCACACAGTGTGGATCGATTCTGAGAATACGTTTAGACCGGAAAGGATTAAACAGATTGCTGAAGAGAGTGGGTTGGATGCAATTAAAATTTTAAAAAATATTAAAGTTGTTAGAGCGTTTAACTCAGATCATCAGATGATGTGCGCTGAGAAAGTTGAAGACCTTTTATCAAAAGATGGACTTAAGATAAAATTGATTATTGTTGATTCGTTAATGACGCATTTTAGGTCTGAGTTTGCAGGGCGAGGGCAGTTGGCAGATAGGCAGCAAAAGTTGAATAGGCATATGCATATACTGATGAAGTTAGCCGACCAGCATAACCTTTGTGTGTATGTGACTAACCAAGTTATGGCTAAACCGGATATGTTTTTTGGAGATCCTACT
>CAYTFL010000172.1:0-1955 GCA_964437105.1 Candidatus Woesearchaeota archaeon
TAATACTAATAGTACGTCGCACTCGCAACCGTTTGAAGGACTTTCAGCAGGGTTTTATGAGTATGATATTGAGTGTATAGATGTGGCTGGTAACATTAACAGTACTAACATTAACTTTACGATTGATGTTGACATTACTGGGCCTGAGTTAACAGAATTATACTTAAGCGGAAGTTCAGTTTACTTTAGTGCAGATGAAGATGTAAGTTGTGAATACTTTCCGCAAGAGTTTGACTACGGGGATGGGGAAACTGCAACCGGATCGTTTGCAATAACAAACGTTACTACGTATTATTTAGTGTGTCAAGATGTGTTTGAGAATGAAGCAAGTTATGTGATTGAAGTTTAAATTTTCATGAAAATTAGTCTATCTTGTATTTGAAATGGATAAAATGTCCATTTGGAGTACAAAATAGGGCAATTATTTGGGAGTGGGTTTAAAAAAGCGACTATTTAGCACTTGAAATGGATAAAATGTCCATTTGGAGTACAAAATAGGAACAAATATAAACTCTTGAGGTATAGAAAAAGTATGGTAAGTATGTATGATGTGTTTTATGTAATAGCACGAAAAGGGAAATGTTCTGTTGTTGATATAGTAGATGCTCTAAGGAAGAGTAAGGAAGATTATCGTGCAATACATAATTTGGTTGTTAGTTTAGAAAAGGAAGGGTTTGTGGAAAGAAAAAATGGAGAAGTGTTGATAGTACAAAAAGAGAAAACGCAGCAGCTCTATAATCTCATCCATTTCTGTGTAAGGAATGGTCTGGCTTATAATTTTATCTTTAGAGAAAGTACTCTTTTTTTTCTGGAGCAAGCTTCAAAGAAGGAGAATTTCATTAGTAAGGATATTGATCTTAATCCGCGGACATTTCAACTTTGTATAGATACTTTAGCTAAGTACGGGTTTGTTCTTGTTGTTTCGCGTAGGCCCTGGAGAGGAAAAGTGTTAGATCATCGTTTCTTGGTTAAACTTCTTGCATATTTTAAGAAAGATAATAAGTTTTATAAGACCAAGCGAGGGGATGTGTCTGAGGCAATAGAGAAGGAACTTAAAATATTGTTGCGTGCAAGAGAACTTCATAGTGCAATGTTTCAAAAGTTAGATGAAAAAGCGGAAGTGAAGTTTATTCATAGAAGTTTGAGTTTGGAAGGGAATCCTATTACTTTTTCAGATACGGAGAATATTCTTGCAGGACAAAGTATTTCGAAGTATAAGATAGAGCATGTAGAAGAAGTTTTGAATTATAAACGTGCTGTTGATAACATGTTAGAGAGTGCACAAGTCAAAGTACCTCTTACTTTGGATTTGATTCTAAAGTATCATGGTGTGGCAATGGCGCAGATTCATGGTGCAGGTGTGTTTCGTGAGCATGATGTGCGAATTAAAGGGAATCCTAAATTTAAGACGGCAAGTTGGAGAGAATTGTATAAGAAAATTACTAAGCTCATGGAATTGTATGATGAGTTTGAAGCAGAGAATAAGAAAAGTGTAAAAAGAATTATCTCGTTTGCTGCATTTTTTCATAATGAGTTTCAGCGTATTCATCCTTTTGTTGATGGGAATAGTAGGACGTCTCGTTTGTTAATGGTGCATATCCTTCGTATGAATGGGATACCTGTTTTAGATTTTCCTTTAGGATATTTTGATCAGTATATGGATTTGACGAAAAGGTCAAAGAGTCGTGATGATTTGGCGTTTGAGTATTTGATTCAAGAATTGATTTTGATGGATTTGCGAAGATTGAATGAAGGAGTGTAGTTGATTATTTTGTTGAGGAAGTCTAGATTTAGGAAAGTTTTTTTAATTAGTGTTGTTTAAGAAAGTTTATGGTAAAAGAAGAAGGAATCGGAAAATATTTTGGAGTGCTTAAAGGAGATGTTAAAGAAGCAAGGAAAAGAATGAAAGAAATACGTAAAAAGCTTAATGAAGATTTTGAGAGAAGAGGATTTGT
>CAYTFL010000173.1:0-1950 GCA_964437105.1 Candidatus Woesearchaeota archaeon
AAAGGATGAGGAAGGCAGGGTGTTGGAACATTTTCTTTGGTTTAGAGTCTGGTAATCAAGAGTTGTTGAATATTATTAAGAAAGGGCAGACGTTGGATATGATGAGGAATGCTGTGAAGTGGGCGCATGAAGCAGGGATTGAGGTTAGAGGTTCTTTCATATTAGGTTTGCCAGGTGAGACTTTTGAAATGGGGCAGAAGACGGTTGACTTTGCATTGTCTTTAGATTTGGATTATGGACAGTTTAACTTGAATACGCCGTTTGAAGGGACGAAGATGCATGAAATGTGTAAGAGTGGGGAGTATGGTAACTATAGGGAAGATGCGGGGTTTGATGAGTATACAACTTGTAGCGTGTTGTTCTTGCCGAAAGGGTATGAGAGTGCTGAGCAGTTGTTGCAGTTGAGGAATAAGGCGTATCGTAGGTTTTACATTAGGCCGAAGTATTGGTGGTTGAAAATGAAGAGTATTAACTCGTCTGAAGATTTTCTGCGTTATTGGAGAGGGTTGATGTTTCTGTTAGAAGTAAGGTTGTTGAATAGGGGAGAGTTTTAGTCTTGGAGAGTGTTTAGTAGAATACTTCTAATTTCTTGTATATTTTCTTTGTTTCTTTTGTAGAAGTCATCCAATATGTCTTTGTCTTTTTGTCCGTAATAGTTAATGTCGTTACGTATCTTGCGAAGTTCTTCAAGTAAGTGGGTTTGGTTTGGTGAGAGGTTGTGTTTTGCGCAAATTCTTATGAAGAGTTGTTTATGGTGGTCTTTTCCAATTATTTTTTCTCCTTCCTGGGCTAAGATTGCTCCAGCTAAATTATGAAGTATATCATATTCTGTATTAATCAGGAAGGGGGCGTTGTTTTCAATCTTATTTACTGCATCTATGAAGCTGAGGGCGTTATCTAGTAAGTTCCTTGCTTTTGCAGGATCAGGTGTTACTTTTCGAAAGTTCATTTTTGAACCTCCAAGTATCCGTACATGACTATACCATTGATGAGGTTTGTGAGGAATTCTTTTCTCAAGGTTTCTGTTTTACTTGAAAAGGTAAGGTTGATTTTTCGGTTCATTTTACGTTCAAATCTTTTGAGATTTATTGGGCGTTCTTTACTTTGGATGAAGAGATCTATGTCACTATCTTCGGTGTCCTCACCTCGACTGTATGATCCGAATAAAATGATTGTGTTTGGTGAGGTGGATTTAGTAATAGCGTTAATTAAACCAGAATTGTACAGGGATTTTAGGTTCTCTACCCTTTTTGTGTTTTTGAAGTCTTCACTTTCTATATTTGCTTGCCAAAGTGTAGTGTTACCTATTCTAGATTTGTTCTTTTGTGAAATTGGAATTACAAGATTTTGCTTTTTTAGTTTTTTTAGGGCTGAGGATACTGTAGGGTGAGTTATCTTTATTAGCCTTGCAATCTCTCTGGCTGAGAAAAGGGCTGTTGGCCGATCTAGGATTATCGTTAATACTTTTTTTTCATTCTTGGTAAATTTATTTTCCATGCGGTAAATAAAGTTTCCAGAAGTATTTAAGCCTTTCGGTCACCTTCTAAGATTGCTAACTTTCCCATGTAGTCTGGGGAAGCTTTAAGAGATCTTTCACCATATTGAATATTGATTGGGTTTGGAGAAATGCAGTAAAGGTAAATATCAGCAATTCTTCTTGTTACCTTTGGGTTTCTTCTTGCGGTTTCAATAATATCGTATTTTAGAGCGTCAAGAATGCCGTCTTGTCTAATAATGTCACGGAGTTTTCTGAAGTGGTCAAGTGTTTCCATTAGAGCTTAATTATTTTTGAGAGGTATATTAGTTTATTGGTATAAGAACCTTTGATTTGGGCGAAATTGGGCCACCATAAAGCTTATATATGATGGATTTCCAGATATTTAACTATGGTTAAAAGGTTGCTTTTGCCCCCGGAAATAGAAACTTTTTACGTTAAACCCACCAAAACCA
>CAYTFL010000174.1:0-1921 GCA_964437105.1 Candidatus Woesearchaeota archaeon
ACTTCCTTCACTAGAACCAAACTCACGTTCTAAATCACGTTTATTCGTATCTATTCTTACTTGTGTTTCTTCTTCTTCAACTTGAATATTTCTTCCAGTGTAACGCTTAAACATTTTAACAGGCACACCTTCTTCTTCAAGTGCTTCAACTAATTGTTTATCTCCTAATGAATCCCAACCTTTAGCTTTTACAACAGTCTAGAATGCTAATTCATATAACAATGCTGGATCAATTCCTTGTGCAACTCCAACCCTTCTATACATATCAGATTGCCACTGACGAGCAACACCATTAAGATCGCCATTAACTCTTAAAAGAGGAACATCACAGATAAGATCAGCATATTCTTGTGCACTTAAATCTCGTCCAACAGTTTGAGCAGATTCTAAAGATAATTCACTAGCTATGTCTCTAACTCTTTGAACTAATTTTGCTTCTAAATCTTTAGTTTCTTGGTCTATGGCTAATTTTTTTCGATTACCATATCTTATCTGCCAAACATAAGTATCTCGTTCAAAACGAGGAACGGCATCAATAATAGGATTTCCGGAATTATCATCATCAGGATTGATTCTTTGTAAATAGCCACTAAGAACAGTTGCAACAGTACTAATCGTTCTTCTCTCATCACCAAATAAGTCTTCCCAACCTTGTACTAAGTCAGGACGGATCATGTCTTCAGGATTATCTAATGTAGGAAATTCATCATAGCTTCTAACAACTATACGAATATCTCTTAAAACATCTTCAAGAACAGTTGTAAATCTATTAACATAACCAAAGAAATTTGTCTCTCTACGTACTGAACCTTCTTCTATAGGGGATAAAACCATTCTAAGACTAGAATTAGCTAGGTTATTTATAAAGTTTGTGGTTTTGTTGTCACTATTTGGTGGTTTTAAGAAACCCTCCTTCCGCCACAAAATATAGGTTAATATCTCCGTAATATATCCTATATAACTCAGCTGTACAAAAGCTACCAAACCCCAAAATTTGTAGACATTAAGCTATCTCGCCGAAATCATTTCGGAGCTCTTCCGGAGGTATGAACTCCAAAACTAATTTCTTGGCTTCTTTAGGCGTTGCACAGTAACTTTTCTTATTGTCGACATATTTCATGTACTTCTCAACCAATTTGGAAGGACAAACGAAAATCCAACTATCAAAGTGTTTATCCAACCACTTTATCTTGTCTGCTAAATAATCTTCTCTGTTTGCTCCAGTTTCAATCTCAATTCCTAATTTGAAGCCTTCAAGCATAAACACTACATCAACTCTTCTATCGCCAAATACTTGCTCGACATAAATGTTATCGTGTAATTCTGTAAACAAATGTTTCTGAACAAAATGGGTGACAGTCTCTTGTGGATTTTCCTTTTTAATGTAATATCCTCCTCGTTGATGTCCATCTAAGTCATTTACTCGTACATATTCAAACCCTTGAGCTTTGGCAATTCTCTTTTCTTGTTGATTTAATTCTTGTGTACGATAAAAGTTCTTAGGTAGTACTTCTCCTCTGTATTCAATCGTTTTCTTCTTTTGAATATCTATAACACCTGCTTTGATTTCTTCCTTTCCCTTGAACAACTTTAATCTTACACTCTTCGAGATCAATATCTTGTTTCTTGAGGTTGCACACTTCACTTATTCTTAATCCACAAAACAAAGCTAACAAACTTCCAATAAATGTAGGCAAGTCATCAATCGCCTCAAATAATTTAACCAACTGTTTTTTGTTTAGAACATTTGGCAGTTTTCTCCCACGAACCTTTACGCTACGAATGCTTGCCATCTTACATGCACCTCACTAATTGTAAACCTATTTGCCTAACATTTTTGCTTAATTCAGAATCAGTTTCTCTTTTTCGCTTCATAGACAAACTGAACGCTTTCTTTTGACTAATTTGGTTTTCTTTCAAC
>CAYTFL010000175.1:0-501 GCA_964437105.1 Candidatus Woesearchaeota archaeon
TTCTTATGAAAACTAATAATTTGATTTGGGCGTCAGCTCAAGGAGCTTTTGGAACTGTGTTGGGATATCAGGCTCTAGATGAGTTTATAGAGTGTGCAACTACAAAAGCAATTGTTCTTGAGAATCAGTTAGCAGGTGTGCAGTTAACTAGTGAAACATATGAAAATGCGATTGAGTTAGCTCATGATTTAACAAGAGGAGATTATATAAGAGGTTTGTTCTTTGCTGGAGTAGCAGGAGTCAGTTTGGCCGGGGCATTGTACAATGCTTTTAGACCGGAGTAGTAAATATGCAATACGAAGTTCATGGACAAACAGTATTTGTTTCTGGAGAGTATGGTATATACAAAGCAATTTTGGGTGGGTTTTCTAAAGCTTATGCTGTTATGGATCCTCGTTTGTTAATATCAACAATTAATGGCATGTCTAGAGATAAGGCAATAAAGGCTGTTAATGATCTTAGAGATGATCCGACTGTTGAGAATTTAGAAGTTGCTGGAAA
>CAYTFL010000175.1:511-1890 GCA_964437105.1 Candidatus Woesearchaeota archaeon
AGAGATGAGGCTATGGAACAATCTCAGTGGGAACATACGCCTCAAAATATGGGTGCGCCTTTAATACGAGAAAGTCCAGGACCAACTCCAATAGAGCAGGTAAGAGATAATATTGAGAATACAGTCGGTTTTTGCGATGATGTTCTAAGTATTTTGAGAGGGGAGTAAGATTTATAAAGTTCCTTGTTCTTGTAATAAGATATGCCTAGAATAGTGAGAAATTATAAGATAAGGGTTGGGAGAAGTTTGGTGAATGTGCCTTCAGTTGGCTCTTCCAAAGATCCTGATGATTATGAGCATTTTAAGAGTAGGAATGGAAAGTTAGGGACTTATACTTTTCTTTATAATCCTACTAAAGATGTTTTCTATTTGGATGTTTTCTTTGATGAGAAGTATAAATTGCCGAGCAATGTTGTTTCTTACCAATTTGTTTTAAATGGTGAGGCGTTAGAGAGGAGTACAACTGATAAAGAAGCGTTGTTAACGATAACTAGGCTTGAAGGGCAAAGTTTTAATGTCAAAGTTAAAGTCTTTTTAAGAGAAGGGAAAATTGTTGAAGAAGAAGTGTCGATTATTGTGGTTTGAGCGAAACCTATTTATACCTAACGTAAAAAGCTTTTCTTATGGTAAGAGCTGGGTTAATAGTGAACAGATATTCTAAGCAGATGAAAAGAAAGGGTGCTTTTGAACGGTTAGAAAGTATGATAGAAGGTTATGATGCCGTGATGGAATGTGCTGAGTATACTGAAGAAAATGTTGCTGAAGCTTATAAAAAACCGTTAGAGAGTTTGATGAGTGCAGGTATAGATGTTTTGTACGTTGTATCTGGAGATGGTGGACAAAAACATATTGATAAAGTGTTAATAGAGGAAGGGTGGTCGCATGTTCCGCAAGCTAATCTGAGAGGTGGTACTGTGAACGTAAGAGCGGAATCTGCAGGTTTGCCAGGAAGGAATGCGTGGGATAGGGTTATGCCAGGTACGCCTTCATTAACTGAACATCTTTTAGGGTTGTTCTTAGAAAAGTATGGTGAGGCAGATGTTTCTGAGTTGAAAACTGTTGACAGAAGGTTATTGTGTGTTGATACTGCTGAAGAAGTGCATTACGGTTTCTTTTACGGCTGTGGGTTGGTAGCGAACTTTTATGGTATGTATAATAAAGGTAACGCTAACCATATTGAAGCGTTTAAACAGTTTGGTAAAACTATAGGTTCAATGATGTTTCCATTCTTACCTTGTACTAAAAGAGTTGTTGATGATATGTTTAAGAAAGAAAGGTTGGGTGTGAGAGTTGGTGGTAGAAGTGTGTACAATGATTGGCAGTTTATTGGTATGAGTACGTTAGACATACTGATGGACTTTGGACCTTTATCTGTAGGT
>CAYTFL010000176.1:0-1875 GCA_964437105.1 Candidatus Woesearchaeota archaeon
AAACAGGAAAAGAATTATTAGTTTTTGGTGCTGAAGGCAATTTTGTTGAACTATTCCCATACTACTCAAAACTTTGGCACAAAAAAAGATATCAAAAAAAGATTCCTGTAAGAATAATCTACAATGAGAAAGTAAAAAACATCAAGCTAAAATCAGGATTCAAACTCATCAAGATGAGATTCACCCAAGAAGATGAAACTCCAGCATCAACCTGGATCTATAGCGACAAAACCGCAATAGTTGTATGGTCAGAAAAACCAATTGTAACATTAATCCGAAGCAAAGCTGTTGCTAAATCATATAAGCAATTCTTTGAAATACTTTGGAAAGATGCCAAACTCTAAAACAAATCCTTCCCAAACTTTATCTCTATAGAATCCTTACTCAGAACTCTAACAGTATCTACCATCCCAGCTTTTACCCCAAACTTTGTTATCTTCTTTGGCAATATCGCAGCAATAGAATCTCCTACATTGATTATTTTTCTTTTTGACTTTATTTCTTTGCTTGATTGCCTCAACCGGATTATTTCTTTCATTTGGGGGATCGTATAAAACCTCTCTCCACATTTATCACATTCAAGACAATCAACCAAAAATCCTTCTGTATAACAATGGCTCTTTTTTATTTCTCCACCACATTCACATAAATCTTTTTTGACTTTCATCTTAATATTTTCCTTTCTTTTTTATTACAGTTATAACCATTATTAAAGTCGGAAGGCATTTGATTATAACAAAGTACGTTTTATTGTCTTCTTTGAAATAATGCTTTAGGCATATCCTTCTTTTTCTCCTATTTGACTTTCTAAATTCTATTCTTCCTTTTCTTACAGTCTCTTCAGTTTTCGCTAACTCGCCAAAATCAAGGTTTTTGTCTTTCTTTGCATGATTACTAAAGACTATTCTCACCTGATCTCTATCCACACGATTTAGTCTTTCTACAACCCAAGGATCTATTATAATTTTCATAGTATTTTATTATAATATTTAAATCTTCCTATTTTTAACCTTTTCAACTTAATAACTCTTTCTCACAAAAAACCAAAACTCTTCCAACAAAACCAGAAATCTTTCAATACCACTAGAAATTTTCAGAATTCTTCAATTTTCCCGGAAATATTTCTTATTTTCTAGAACTCAATGCCAAATAAACACTACTCCACAACATTCCTTCATCACAATAATAAAACATACTACTGTAAGGCTTGCCATTTGGCCAATAAACCTCTAAAAAGTTCTTGTCACGCTCAATAAACCCCTCAACAACTTTCAAATACCTTTGTAGCTCCTTTTTATCATACCAATTCAACACATCCAAAAACATCATCCCAAGATGTTGCCAGCAAGTATTACTTTCATAATCTTTAGCCATCCACTGCAACATAATTTTCTTCTCACCCAACCTTTTCTTACTATATCTAAAAGGAATGGGCTTATCTAATCCTTCTGCCTTAATCACACCTAAACATTTCTTAAACATCTTTTTATCATCAACCACACCACAATAAAATGGAGCAATCTGCGCATCCCCAGCTACATGTTTTCCACCACTTAAATCATCTAAAAAATAATTTCCATTCCAAAACTTCTCCTTAACCAACTTTGAATAATCCCACTTAGAAAATGGATTCTCTAACCCTAATTTATCCAACTCCAAACTCAACATTCCAACCATGCAATTGTCATAGCAAGAACTTTGCCTAACAGCATGATCCTTCATAGATGAAAAATGTCCTTTTCTAACAAGCCCTGTATCATGATCAACAACTCGTTCATAGAACTTGCGAACCTCTTTAGAAAGAAACTCTGCATTCTCTTCAATTATTCTTTTGTCACCCAGAACCCTAATACTTCTAACTAAATACACAAGACT
>CAYTFL010000177.1:0-1867 GCA_964437105.1 Candidatus Woesearchaeota archaeon
CAAAAGTTGAGTAAGCGATTGGTTTTGAAGTTGTTAAGGTTAAACCAGATACTACTTTTATTAAAGATATTGTTGCAGGGAGGCCTGTTTTTACTTATCCGTTGAGAAATGGAGGGTTTCGTTTGCGTTATGGTAGAGGAAGAGTGTCTGGGTTTTCAGCAGATAGTTTGCATCCAGCGACAATGGTTGTTGTGAACAATTTTATTGCAGTTGGGACGCAGTTTAAGACAGAGAGGCCAGGTAAGTCTACTACGTTGAATGTGTGTGATCAGATTGAAGGACCTATTGTGAGGTTGAAGAATGGGAATGTTGTTCAGTTGAATACAATGGAAGAAGCAAAAAGTGTTTTGAAGGATGTTGAGTGTATAATATATTTAGGAGATATTTTGATTAATTGGGGAGATTTTTTGAACCGGGCGCATAAGTTGATTCCGCCAGGGTTTGTTGAAGAATGGTGGGTGTATTATGCTGAGAAAGTTTTTGATAAAGTAGGTTTAGATAAGAATTATTTAGACAAGTTGTACAAGTTTCCTATCACTACTTCAGTTTCTTTTGATCAAGCTTTGAAGTTTTCAGAATTAGGAGTGCCTTTACACCCTAAGTTTATTTTTTATTGGAGGAGTTTGACTAAGGAAGGGTTTGTTGAGTTGTATAAAGGTTTGTCTGAGGCAGTAGTACAAGATGGTAAGATGCTTGTTTCAGATTTTTCCTTGAAAAAGTATTTAGAGTTAGTTGGTTGTGAGCATGAAGTTGTGCCTAATGAGTATATGATTATTTATGGTGATGTTTTAAGAGCTTTAAGGTTAAATCTAGGGAATTTTGAGAAAGAGTTAGTGGAAAATGATGATGTTTTAGCAATGGTTAATTCCTTGTGTTCTTATGAAGTTAAAGATAAGTGTGGTTATTTTATTGGTGCAAGGATGGGGAGGCCCGAAAAAGCTAAAATGCGTAAGATGAAGGGTTCTCCGCATGTTTTATTTCCTGTAGGGAATGAAGGGGGACGTTTAAGGTGTTTTCAAAGTGCTTTGGATGATGGTAAAATTACTTCACAGTTTCCTATGTATGTTTGTGATAAGTGTGGACATAATACAATATTTGGTGTTTGTGAGAATTGTAAGAATAAAACTAAGAGGAAGTGGTATTGTAGAACATGTAGGGCTGAAATATTTGAAGAAGTTTGTCCTTTGCATGGAGAAGCTATGCCTGCAACTAAGAAATCTATTGATGCTAAACATTATTTTTACAAAGCTTTGGAAGTTACAAAGAGTAGGCATTATCCAGATTTAGTTAAAGGAGTTAGAGGTATGACTAGTGTTGAGAAAATACCTGAGCCGTTGATTAAAGGGATTATTAGAGCTAAACATGGAGTTTTTGTGAATAAGGACGGAACTGTGCGTTATGATATGACAGAGTTGCCTTGTACGCATTTTAAACCGAAAGAAGTTGGAACTTCTGTTCAACGTTTGAAAGAGTTAGGGTATACTCATGATGTTTATGGGAAAGAGTTGATTGATGATAATCAAGTTTTAGAATTGTTTGCACAAGATGTAATTTTGCCTGCTTGTCCTGAATCGCCAGAGGAAGGTGCTGATGTTGTATTGTTTAGAGTTGCTGCTTTTATTGATGAAGTATTAGAGAATTTGTATAAGGAAAAGAAGTATTATGATTTAATGGTTAAGAAAGATTTAGTAGGGCATTTGGTAGTTGCTATGAGTCCGCATACGTCAGCAGGGATTATTTGTAGGATTATTGGGTTTTGTAAGGTTCAAGGATTGTATGCTCATCCTTTGTTACATAGTATTATGCGTAGAGATTGTTTCCATTATGATACTAAGTTGCCTATATTTGATGGAAAGGTGTGGAGTTT
>CAYTFL010000178.1:0-1835 GCA_964437105.1 Candidatus Woesearchaeota archaeon
GCTTAATTGATAATATTATAACTCGCGATCTACGCTGGGACCTTACTGGTGTAAATGTAAATAACGAAATACTTGAAGATATAACTTTGACTGGTGATGAAGAAGAGATGGGTACAGCATTGTTCAATGTTATTAGAAACGGAGCGGAAGAAGCTAAAAAGTCTAGTGCTCCAACCTTATCCTTCTCCTGTCAATACCAGGATAATGGCAGTCTTGAAGCTATCCTTTGCAACTCTGGCACGGATATAACTGAAGAAAATCTTGCTCATCCTAATAGCAGATCTTTACAAAGAAGAAGTAGCAAAGCTACGTCAGGTCGTGGCCATGGCTTGGTATTATTCAAACAAACTATGATGGCAAACGGCATAGAATGGCTATATAAGCCTAATATTCATAGTGTAGAAGGCGGCCCTGGCGGCGCTAGTTTAAGTCTCAAAATACCTAAGGATTTACTTGCAATCGAAGAGGAGACTACATCACAATAAAACTTATAAACAGAGCTTTAACGCTCAGAATTGGTGAAAACAAATGAAAACCATACACATGCTATTGTTGGAAAATGATCCAGAGATTGTAGATGACTTTACTGACGAAGTAGAATACATGAATGATGAAGGCGTACTACCTTATAGAATAAATTTGATCTCCGCTAGAGATGTTGACAAACTTAAACCAAAATATGATCAGATAGTAGGACAAATGAGAGATGGAGATATTCTAATCTCTATCCATGACTTAGTAATGGATGAGGGAACACAACCTGGCGCGGTCGGTCTTCACAGGATAAACCAAGGTCGTTCTGCAAGGCAGGCCTATAAAAGAGATTATGAAGATGTAACTATGTCTGTTGTCTACAGTCAGGTTGCTGAACAGTTAAGAAACCCAGCATCACAGTATTCTTTCCAAGTAAAGAGTCTAAAACATACCCCTACTTTTTTAGTGGACAAGAGGACAATTGACGGCTCATATGCACCTCATTTGTTCCAAACTTTACACAGAAATGTTTTAGATGGTAGTGAAGACCCTCATAATGTAAGAGAACTTGAGCCTGGAATCTGGGCAAGAGCGAGAAGGTCAATTGATGATTGCCTTTTGGATTAACTACTCAATTTTTATTTCTATTTTATAATATTTTTTCATAATATCTTGTATTCTTTTGAAATTACTCTTCTCTCTACCAAAGATTTGCCCTTTCTCTTTATTACTCGTAGTCTTAATCACAACATTATCATTTTCTAGAACAACTTCCGGTCTCAACGGATACAAAAGGTTCAATACAAACCGTGCAGGATCATTGTTAAACTCAATAATCTTCACCTTCTTCTTCATTCTTTCACTAGCTCTCCTAACTTTTTCACCACCTTTGCCTAAAGCTTTACGCAACTGCCCTTGATCAACAACAAAGACTAAACTATCCCCTTCAAGAAAACAATCTTTCACACTAGCCTTAGTCAAATTCTCAAAATAAGTAACATACCCAATTATTTGCATATCAAACTTCATCTTAATAAGATAGAACACTCACTGGAAACTGTTTCTTGCATAAAGTACCAAGCTCTCCACTTTTCACGTCTAACTCAACTACATTAAACTTTCCCATCTTCTGATAGTAAAGAATCTGTTCCTTTACACTAGGCTTACAATCTTCTGCAATAAAGATAGTCGAAACTTTACCCAATCTTACTTTCTTTACTGTCTCACCTCCACCTAAAGTCACTTTTTTCTCTTTCAAGGCCTTTTTCAAATCTGCAAGACTCATCCTTTATCCTCCTTTTTCTTCTTCTTTTTTTTCTCACCGCTAAGCTTTGTAATCAACTTAGGTAACCCTGTCCCTA
>CAYTFL010000179.1:0-1833 GCA_964437105.1 Candidatus Woesearchaeota archaeon
ACGCCTTCTCCCTGGCGTGGATGGAAATGATTAAGAAACATAACATCGCTAATTTAGGAAATGCGATCATCTTAGAAACTCCTGCTGAGAATGGGT
The DNA here is from genome assembly GCA_964437105.1 of Candidatus Woesearchaeota archaeon. GTDB lineage: Archaea > Nanobdellota > Nanobdellia > SCGC-AAA011-G17 > GW2011-AR17 > CAYTFL01. The sequence goes on from CAYTFL010000179.1 coordinate 97, forward strand.
TACATAACGTTGCCTTTGGTATGGTTAATAAGTTAGTTAAACAAGGTAGGCATGTCTGGGAAGTTTATATGGGATTTGTTAAAGGATGGTTTTCAGTTGGAAGTTAAAGGTGTTCCATTTTTAGCGATTAAATGAAATACTATCATGTCTGTAGAAAACGGTTTGACCCTCTATTACACCAACTAATTCATAAAGTGATGTCAAACTAAGTTCATCTGTTTTATCTACTAAGTTTGGATCAACAAAAACTCTTACGCTAGTCACTTCATTTTCTGCTAAATCCATCATAATTTTTGCGCAAGCACATGCAACACATGAACTCCAGATTTCATATTTTTCTTCATTTTCACGAGGAATAAGTTTAGAATTTCCTTTCCATGGACCAAGATACGAAAAGCACATGCCTCCCACTTGTATGATGTCATCTGAATTCTTACCACCAACGTGTCTGTTGAAGAAACATTCAAGATGATCTGCTTCGTTACAATTAGTTGCTATATCACTAAGATCTTCTTCAGGTAAGGCTTTGGATAGAGATTCTTCAAGTTTTTTTGGTAAACCGTCGTAGGGAACTCCAGAAAAATATATGTCAATCTCGGCCTTATGACACTCGCGAATTCGATCCAATATATTCTTAGCATACTTTTTGTTTTCATATAAAAGATCATCCAAGCCAGCAAGTACGGTAACGGTCGGTGTTAATTGCATTTAAAATAAAAATCAAATAATGTTTAAAAGAATATAGCACCTAAAAACATATAAACATCCTTTCTATTCAAGTTGTCATGATACGTAAGTTATCTTTAATATTTGGATCAAAATCAAAAGCACAAGAAATACTCCTGTTGTTAGGCGATGCCAAGAAAGTTGTCCGGCAGGGATTCTATGAAGAGGAATTGCCAAGAGTGGAAAAGTTTTGTAAAGATACCCTTTATTGTGTCAAGTCAAAGTTTAAAGTTCTTTTAGCGGATGAAACAAGTTATTCAAATAAAGGTATTAGGATTAAAGATACTGATAAAAGAAAGGGAATGTATTTTGTTTACATCTCAAAAGATGAACAGAAAGCGTGGCTAGCGTCCTATTACGAACTGATGAATAATGATATTGATTTAGGTCGCGAGTTAGGTTACCCCGCTTGCTGCGTAGATTTCTTTTGCCGCAGATTTAGTGAAGGTAATCCTAATTTACAATTGAAACCAACCAATGCCTTTACCAATATTACTAAACGTGATCGTGACCAAGTTATTATTTCCCATTTCCCCTGCAGTTCTGACTGTGCCGAGAGTATAGAACTGGGGAAAAAGTATCTTGATGTGTTAATGAAAATTGATAAGGATCGGGTTGAAGAGTTGGTTAAAGAGTTGAAGGTTTAATATTGTTAGTTAACTTTTATAATAAACGTTCATTCTGAGAATAGAATGGGGGCTGAACCACGTTATCAGAGAATTCTTTGGGTAGATGATAATCCCGAATTCGCCTTAATAACTATCCGGTTAGCAGATGCAATATCTTCAGGTAGTGTTATTGAAAGAGTTGATTTTGCATTGGATTGTACAGAAGGAGGGAGGAAGGTTACCGAAAATGATTATGATTTAGTTATATTAGATGGTGATTTTCCGGAAAGATTAACACCTTCACATCGAGAAAAGGTAGAGGAAGCTGTTAGAGAATATAGAAGAACTGGAGCGGTTGGTCAAATCTTTTTTGACCCAAAATATGGAAGTCATGATGCTGGGA
>CAYTFL010000180.1:0-1524 GCA_964437105.1 Candidatus Woesearchaeota archaeon
CCTGCCGGATTTTAGAAGTATTTGAAGTGGATCAAAGAACCCGGTATCTATTAGAGCTATACTGTCTCTTAGAATATTAATCGCAACTGGATCTCCTGATCGGACGTACTCCCAGAAGGAAGACCACTCCAATGTCTGTACGTGCAATCTCTTTGGATCTGTGTCAGCTATTGCCTTTGCAATGATAATTCTATAGGTTTCAATCAATTCACTGGTTATTTGTACGTGAACATCGTCAATCATGACTAAGATATCAATATCTCCGTGCTTCCCTCTCTCACCACGGGCAGAGGAACCAAATAGTGTCAGAGCAACAACGAAGTCTCCAAGCTCACGATATACTTTATCAGCAAACTTACGAGCAATCTTTAGATCAGCAGAAGGATACTTACGAAGAAACCTCTCATGATCCCTCTTCTTAATAGGAAACTTCATGTGTTAAGGAGTGTTTGGTGAATTATATAAGTTTCGACTAGAAAGGATGTCCTTTCTTCTTCGTCGCGTCACCCTTACGAGTAAACTGGTTTACTACTTTAACTCCAGGTACGCTACTACACAATTCGTTGATCACTTTTGTGTAAGGCATTATACCAACAGTTTCTATTATGAAGTCATAGTTTGGGTTAACTACTTCCCTCATAAAGTCAACCGCTGGATGATCTGTGCAAGTTTCTATGAACTTGTTCCTGTCTTTTGGTAAAACTTTAAACGAAGTGTGTCTTGTATCTTCTTTTTGAACACCGTAAGGCTCCAGAGATTGTGAAATTGCAACAGTTCCTATAGTAGCTCTTAATCCTTTTATGATCCCTATCTTTTTCAGTTTGTTGTATCTGTAAGAAACTTTATTCACTGGCGTCTTGAGTTTCTTGCTTAGTTCAACGAAACTAGTTTTTTCTTTACTAAATAATTCTCGTATAAGGAGAATATCTTCCTCTGACAACTTTATTGTGTTTTCAGAAGGCGCTGGACGTATGTAAGATATTGTTGGTTTGTCTAATACTAACTGTTTTGATGGGAAGTAACTTCTTGTTGTTATAAGGTAATAGTCAACTTCCCCAATTGATGAGCTACATATTCTGTAAAGGAATTGGAAGAATTTTAGTGGGTTTCTTGTGTTGTACCTAATTAACATATCAGTAGGACCCACTTCATGTTGGATTGTGATGACATTTCGATTTTTGTGTAAGTCACGTATCAACTTTGCGGTCTTGCTGTCATGTAAGTTGTAAAACTTTATGTAAACTTCAAATTGATAGTATCCGAGTAAGCTATAGTCGAGTTTTGGTCGGTACCCTACGATTACTTTTGATTTCTCCATCTTCTTAACTCTATGAAAAACTGTTTCTTTACTTAGACCTACTTTCTTTCCTATTTGAGCATAAGATTGACTAGAGTCATCTAAGAGCTCATATATTATCCTACGGTCTTTTATGTCCATATTCAACATTATAACAAAAAAGCATATAATAATATCGTTTTGTTGCAAATTTCAGTAGAAGCTTTTAACACAATGCAATAGGTAGT
>CAYTFL010000180.1:1534-1827 GCA_964437105.1 Candidatus Woesearchaeota archaeon
GGTGATTTAAATGCCAATTTTATTCGGCGGATAAGGAATCTGGCAACAGTTCAAAGAAGACATGGGCTTTGGCAAACCGAAGCCAAAATCTACTTATCGCAAACCAGAGCCATACGTACCTGATTATGGACCACTAGCTAGGCGCACAAGTAATCCTGGATTGATCTCAGTAAGGACTGAGTATGGCAGGGGTACTAGAGAAACAGAGACAGAGTATGATTTTAGTGGGAATCCCATAACAGTGCCTGCAACTAGGCACTATGCTGATATCTTAGCGGATAACGACTCTTATG
>CAYTFL010000181.1:0-1826 GCA_964437105.1 Candidatus Woesearchaeota archaeon
AGCGATCTTGATAGATTGTGGAGAAGGTACTCAAAGGCAATTTAGGAAAGCGAAGATTTCTCCAACAAAGATTACTAGGGTTTTGATCACGCATTGGCACGGTGACCATATTTTAGGGTTGCCTGGATTGTTCATGACGTTGGCAGCGAATAGTTATAACAAGACCTTAGAGATATATGGACCAGTAGGGACTAAGAAAAACTTGGAAAAAATGTTTCAGTTCTTTGTGAGGAGCGATGTTGTTAAATGGAAAACGATTGAAGTGAAAGAAGGCCTTGTGTTTGAAACGCCGGATTTTAAAGTTGAAGCTTTGCCTTTAGAGCACGGTATAAAATGTTTAGGTTTTAGGTTCGTTGAAAAGGATAAGAGAAAGATAAACAAAGAAAAGTTGGATAAGTTGGGAGTGAAGCCTGGAAGGCATATTAAGAAGTTACAATTGGGTGAAGATATTGTTTACAAAGGTAAGAAGGTTAAAGCTAAGTCAGTGTCTAGTTTAGTTAAAGGTAAGGTTTTATCTTTCGTTACAGATACTAAGAGATGTTCTAATGCAGTGAAGTTGGCAAAGAATGCGGATGTGTTTGTTTGTGAAGCTACCTATTTGAGTGATTTGAAAGATCAGGCGAAAGATCATAAGCATATGACCGCTAACGACGCTGCAACTATTGCTAAAAAGGCTAAAGTTAAGAAGTTAGTTCTAATACATTTTTCTCAAAGGTATAAAGATGAAGGGTTGCTTGAGAAAGAAGCTAAAAAAGTGTTCAAAAAGTCTGTAGCTGGTGAAGATTTTATGAAGGTTAAAGTCTAGGGCGCAATGCGCTCTTTATATTCAAAAGTAAAGTATCGCATATGGTTAAGAGCTGTTTCTAAACTTTCGTGATATTCAGGTAGTTCAGTAGCTAACTCTTCAAAAGCTTGTAAACTAACATCTGTTAGTGGAGGAGGGTGTGGCCATCTGCGAAATTCAGTAGCGCGAGAATAATTTCCCCAAGGTGGAGAGTAGAAACCTGCAGGTCTGCCATCGTGTGAGCTGAAATAAAATGTCATTGGATGCCCTTCAAATCTAAAAGAAATTGTTTCAACGATGTTAGTTCCCGGAGAAAAACAGACACTATAACCTAGTTTACCATCACCATAAGAGAGTTCTCGTCTATTACCTTCAGATCTAATCCACTGTTTCATGAAAAGTAAGAAATAATGAAGTTGTATATTAAGTTATTGCATTATGAAAAGTGTAATAGAGGAAAGTTTAAATATAACTCCTAATTTTTAGCAATAAAATGAGTCAAAGTCAACAATGTATGAGCGATTTACTTGCAAGACATATTCAAAATAATAGACTTATAAGTAAAGAGGATGCAAAACGTGGTACTACTAAAGGATATGCAGCGCTAGTCGCTGAAGAAGTTTATGGAGGGATATATAGCCTTTTCGATGAACCTCCAATAAATGGAATTCCAATAAGTAGAGAATTAGAAAGAGACCTAGGGTTTAGACAATTACATTTAGTACAATTAGCAGGAGAACTTGAAAAGAGTATGAATTTTGAGTTTGATAGACCAGAAGAACTTGCCCCTATATTGAGTGAAAGGCCTACAATACAATCTTTTGCTCTAGGTGTTTATGATGCGAAGATTAGGTATGAAAGAGAAGCTGCTGAAAAATTTTAAGAATAATTTAACAAACTTTAAATAGGATTATTTTTTCTAGTTGAGAATGGAACAAAACAGAGATGAACAAATAGACTTATTAAAAGAATATTTAATGGGAAGGTACCCTTCAGCTAATGAAGGAATTGCTAGAACTGTTGCAGAAGGAGCTTATGATTC
>CAYTFL010000182.1:0-1772 GCA_964437105.1 Candidatus Woesearchaeota archaeon
CTTCCTTTCCATAAACATCTTTGTATTGAATATCTAGCTTTGGGCCATAAAAAGCTGCTTCCCCCTTCTCTTCAACATACTTTATCTTTAGTTTATCCAATATTTTTTTCATCATTTTCTGGGAATCTTCCCAGGCCTTAGGATTGTTAATATACTTTCCTTTCTTTTTAGGATCCCATTTAGAAAACCGATACCATGTATCTCTGACCCCTAATTTATCCATCATCAATTTCAGCAAATCTAAGACATCTTCAAATTCTTTCTCCAATTGATCCGGCTTACAAATGATATGGGCATCAGTCAAAGTCATCTGTCGTACCCTAGTCAAACCTCTCAACTCCCCTGATTTCTCATTTCTAAACATAGTTGAAACTTCAGCATATCTGATTGGTAATTCTTTATGGCTCCGAGGTTTCCTTTTGTACAAAACAAACTGAAACGGACAGGTCATCGGCCTTAAAGCAAAAGTATCTCCATGAACATTTAAAACAAACATATCTTCCTTATAATGGTCCCAATGACCACTCACCCTATACAAATCACTTTTAGCCATAAATGGGGTCGAAGTATGCAGATAACCTCTTCTTAATTCTTCGTCCTGGGCAAATCTTTCAATCTCTCTTTTTATCGTAGCTCCTTTGGGAGTTAACAGGGGCAACCCCCCTCCAACCACTTCATTTACCACATAAATATCTAATTCCCTACCTAATTCAACATTACTCTTTAGATCATTTTTACCCCGAGGCGCACTCATATGGATTTTGGACATCTTCTTCAACAATTCTGAAGTATCTACTTTCTCAACTTCTCCTTTTCCTTCAACTTCAAACTCCCGACTCAACTCTGAAAGCGGATGCCCCTTACAAGAAATATTAAATGACTTATACCAACCGAAAGGCGCCCTAACTACTTTAAAACCTTTCTTCAATTCCTTCTCGGCTTCTTCCATCACCTCTTCAGCTGTTTTCGGATTAGATAATGAAGAACTTAAATGTGCATATGGGTAAAGAACAATTTCTTTAGTTTTGACTTGTTTAGCAATAGATTTAATTTCCTCAATATATCTTTTTACAATCTCTTTAACCTTATTTTCATCTCTTTTCTCCACTGCCGTAAACACCACTAAACACTCTTTCACTTTCTGCTTACCTTTCTCAGCTTCCTTTGCCCCTTTCAAAGCCTTTTTCTTAGCCTCAAATTCAATAAAATCCGCGTGTATAGTTAATATCTTCATCTTATTTCAATTTTTAGTTTTCTTTCAAATAACCTTTATACTCGTGCCATTTAGTTTGCATATCAAAGAACTTCTTAATCACTGCCTGCAAGTTCCATAATCGGTATTGCAAACCATCAATATAAATACCTTCGATATCTCTTCTCATGATTTTGGCATACCACCTTCCAAACCGCTCTCCCCATTTACCTTTAAATCTATTCTGCCAGTCTAATCCTACTGACCCGATAATTACAATTTCAATCCTTCCATTTGTCAATGTCTTTTTCTTCCCATCTTTAGCCACTTCTACTTCGGTCATGTCCCATATTCGGGGATAGAAATCAATATGGTAATGAATGTAGTCGGTCACACTTTTGTTAGCAAACCAATACCATTCTTGTTCTGCTCCTTTAACATTTGGCACTTTATGTTTGTAACTTTCTTCCTGCCATTCATATTCGTAGTTCTTACACCAGTCAATAATCGCGCCATAGAGTGCTTCAAAATCAAACAATCCTGTATACCTTACTCTCATCACTGGTAATCTTTCTGCCAT
>CAYTFL010000183.1:0-1769 GCA_964437105.1 Candidatus Woesearchaeota archaeon
GGAATTGTAATTACTAATTGTCCTGAAGGCAGTTTTTGTATTTTTGGCATTTTTTATACTATTATTTTGAATAGTTATTTAAGTATTTATTATACTATTTGATTTAATAGTATTTAAAGGTTGTGGTTTGATGAAAGAATAGATTAGTTGATGAAGGATTGTTGTTGTTGTAAAGTAGTAAAGATGAAAAGCTTTATATAATACCTGTTATGACCTAACTGTAAAATGAATTATCCTATTAAGGTTGTAATCCAGGGCGTTGGTCCTATCGGATTAGGAACTGCAAAGTTAATATATGAAGATCCAAGATACGAAATCGTTGGAGCTGTTGATATTGATACTGAATATAAAGGAAAAGATCTTGGTGCGTTGTTTAATGGCAATGGCTCTTCAAAGAATGGGCGTATTGGCGTTGAAGTTACTGATGATGCAGAAACTGTTTTTAAAAAAACTAAGCCAGATGTTGTTGTTTTGGCAACTACTTCTAGTTTGGATTCAATAATTCCATCTATTGAAGTTGCTGCTAGGAATAGGGTGAATGTTGTTTCACCATGTGAAGAATTGTTTTATCCAGAGTTTGTTGATGAAGAAAAAGCTCAACAGATTGATGCTATAGCAAGGAAATATGAAGTAAGTGTTTTAGGCAGAGGAGTAAATCCTGGAGTATTAATGGACGCATATCCTTTGCAGGTATTCAGAGCTTCAGGTATTGGTGTTGATAATTTGGACTCAATAATTGTTTACAGGCATGATGATACTTCACTCAGAAGGGAGCCTTTGTTAAGGAAAACAGGCGCAGGCTTAAGCCCAGGGGATTTTAATATGCTTAATGCTCAAGGTAGGTTAGGGCATGTTGGACTTAGAATGTCAGCAGCTTATCTTGCTGACCAACTTGGGCTTAGTGGTTATGAGATTGGATTTAGCAGGGATCCTGTTGTTGCTTCACGGCCGATAAAGCCTCATAATTATGATAGTGAGATTGAAACAGGGCAGGCAACAGGGTTGCATGAAATATGCAGTGTTCTGATTGGTGGTGAAGAAAAGATAAGGCTGGACTTGAACATGTCTGTTGGAGTTAAAAAGAAGAATTCTGTTGTTATTAATGGAAAAGAAACTGATTATAGTAAGGTAGTTGATGGTGATGTTGCAACCTTAAGGGCGTTGAGAGATTTAATCATTCCAGTTGTTGAATGTGAGCAGCCTGGATTAAATACTGTTGGTTATGTCCCAGATCCAAATGATGTTTTAAGTGCTGAGAGCAGGTCAAAGGTTCTAAGAGCTTTGGAGTCAAATAAAAATATTTCTTATGGCAGAACAGAAGAGGATAGAGTTTATATACCTACACAAGATGGTAATTGGAGTGCTTATGTAAGCTTATGGGTTGCGCCAAAAAAAGGACTTTACACAGCAGGCGAATTAGATGCTTTTATGAGGGGGTTGGTGCCTGACCTAAGACCCACTAAAGTAGATAGTTTCTCCCAAACAGAGAGAAGACTAATTCTGGGCAGTATGCACTTTGACGAACCAATTGCAATAGAAAGAATTGTTAGTGAAAGAACTATTACAGTGGCTGATGCAGATTTACTGGGTCTTGATGGGTTTGAAGATGGACGAAGAGTTGAATATACTGATGAACTTGAAGAACTACGAAGAGGAGTAGATATCTATGTGTTCCCAAACCAAAAAATAGCAGAAGCTGTTCAAAATGGCGAACTTCAATTACAAAATGGAGGGATTAGTTTACAAGCTATCGAGGAATATCAGCCTGG
>CAYTFL010000184.1:0-1747 GCA_964437105.1 Candidatus Woesearchaeota archaeon
CGTCCAGAAATCTTAACTTGGTTCAAGAAAGTGAAAAAAAAGTACAACTGCATCTGCTTTTCAAACAGCAAAACAATTAGAGAACGTAAAGACGCTATTTCTTCTTTGTTAAAATGCGACCTTTTCATGAGTACTTACAGCAAACCTTCTAAGAAATTATTCAAAGAGATTGTAGATACTTATTCCGTTAACCCTGAAAAGGTTGTTGTGATCGGCGACATGCGTTTAACTGACATTTGGTTTGGAAATAGAAACAACGCTACAACCATTTTGGTACAACCTATGAGCAATAAAGAATTGTTCTCTATCCGCATTGCAAGGGCAGTTGAATCTTTTTTAAACTAAAACTTTATAAAACCGAGCTTTTTCCATTAAGTTATGGTACACGTAGGAATCGACTGGGATGATGTGTTAAAGGCATTTGTTCCTGGATTATTGGAGTTCATTAATGAAACTTTTGATACAGACTATTCTCCTTTACAGTGCACAGATTACAACTTTGGCTTCATGATGGGCATAGATCAGTCAGAAATAACTAGAAGGGTTGAACTATTTTATAGCAGCCCTGAATTTATGACAACTCCTACTGTAGCTGGCGCTGTGAACGGCATAATTCGGTTAAGACATCAAGGTCACCGCCTATCAATCGTCACTTCCCGCCCAGAAGTTATTAGAGAAAGATCTTTAGAATGGCTATCCCACCACTTTCCTCCAAACGCCTTCGATCCAAATGATATACACTTTGTTAACTCCTATTATGGAGAAGGTGTCCCCAAATCTCTCATTTGCAGACAACAGAGTATAGAAATCATGGTTGACGACACCTTACACCACACTAAAGATTGTGTAGAGAACGACATTCCTGCCTTACTTTTTGATAATAAAAGAACTTATGGATGGAACCAAGGTCAAGAAGCTCCTGGCGTAGTCCGTGTACACAACTGGAAAGAAATAACTGATTACATTAACAATCTTTAAATACTCAACAATTTTTCTACCTCTTGAGGGATTACCATGATTGAAACTTTTGAAAGTAAAGTAACTAGCATTACTCACTTAACTGAAGACGTGATTAAGTTAACTTTGACAGTTCCAGGAACATTTACGTTCAAAGCTGGCCAATACGCTATGCTTAAGGTAGAAAATAACGGCGTATCAAAACTTAGAGCCTACTCAATCTTAAACCCTCCTTCAGAGAAAGGTCATTTAGATTTCGCTATCAAGTTAGTAGAAGGCGGCCATGCTTCAGAAGCTTTCAAAAGAATGAAAGTAGATGATGTTCTCCAAGTAAAGGCACCTTTTGGCCACTTTGTTTACAAAGAAACATCAAACTCTCGCGCATGTTTCATTGCTACTGGCACAGGCGTCGCTCCATTCCATTCAATGATCAAAGAACATCTTAATGAAAAGAAACTTAGATTAATATTTGGCGTTAGATACAAAAAGGGTTTATTTCTGCATGAAGAATTTAAATCTTGGGAATCAGATAACTTTGAATACTGGCCAACTTTAACAAGAGAAGAGTGGGACGGTAAAACAGGAAGGGTGCAAACCCACTTAACTGATGACCTTCAAGATACAGACTTTTACATTTGCGGTTTAAAAGAGATGGTGCTACAGACTAAACAACATTTGCTTGACAAGGGCGTCAAGGAAGAAAACATTTACTTTGAACGATTTTCATAATGAACATTCGCACCACACAGGACATTGACTGGACAACGGAAGTTTTAGTACTCGGTCTTTT
>CAYTFL010000185.1:0-1738 GCA_964437105.1 Candidatus Woesearchaeota archaeon
GCGGCTAAAAGATATGGGTATGGAGGATACATTTTATGCTATCCTTACTCCCAGTCAGGCTGCTCTGATGTTGTACGGATTACCTCCTCCTACGCCTAGGGAAACTCCTGAAGTAATGGAAGAAATCTTTGTGAAGAAGGAGAAAATGCTTGAAAAAGAGTTTGTTGATATTCTTAAGAAGAATGTTGATTTACGTAAGGATATTGAGCATGGTAATAGGAAAGAATTAAGTGGAACCGAACTTGATGAGTATATCAATAATGCAGACAAATATCTGAAGAGGATAAGGGAGTTATTTACTGCAATTGAACTTCGTCATAACGAGAAGAGCATTATCGTACTTTATGATGAGATTGTAACAATCATCAGAGATGTGCTTAAGTTAGAAGGTATTGAGAAAGTTCAGGATGAGGAGATTATTAAGTTGTTTGAGGACGAATTGATCTCCACTGGAAAAGTGCCTGCTCGTTATTTGAGAGATCTTAATGAGATAGTTGAAGCCAAGCGTAAGTATGATAAAAAGAAATTGGATAAAGCTGATATTGAGAATGCTCGAAAAGGTAGTGGAGCTTTGATCAAATTCTTAATTGAGCATATGCAGAGAAAACGAGGCCAAGAGCTTGAAAAAGCTAGAGTAAGGGTAAAGCATGGTGAGAAGTATGGTGAAGTTATCCTAATGGATAAAGTAGCTTTTGTAATTCATGATATTGATGCAAAAGAGCAGAGAATTGAGACTGGCCCAATTAACGCTGATGGGAGTCTTGGAACTTTGAAAGATTCAACTTTAGAGGAGTTTGAGAAAGCTCTGGCATCAATGAAGTTCCCTAAGAGAGTTTTCGTTAAAGAACCATTGTTTGAGGATCTTAAAAGAGTCTTTGGAAGGGATGTAGAAGTTCTACTTCATTATTGATTCTATTTTTTATTATTTTTTTTGATAAATCTGAGTTAATTATGGGTTAATTGGTTTATTTTCAGATTCTAAGATCATTTTAGTCTTTATTTTTTAAACCAGGGTGCTTTAAAGTTTTCTAAAGCTTTAGGCGCAATTATTAGTCTTTGATGTAACTGTGCTAAAAAGCATGTTTAAAAGGAAGTTTTCTTATTACATTTGAATGCAACGAATTGGAGGTGTTGAAATGATTAAGAAAATGTTGGCTGTGGTCATATTAATCGTTTTTATGGTTAGTATTGTACCTATGGCTTTAGCGGAAAGTGGTTCTGATAAGGATGAATCAGAAGTAAGAGTAAAAGATGGAGATACTGAAGTACGAGTTAAGGAGAAAGATGGTGAGACTGAGATCCGGATAAAAGATCGGTCGGATAAGGCTAAAGAAGTTAGAGAGCGTATTAAAGAACGAGTGAAGAATGGAAAAGAAAAGGTTCAAGAAGTTCGTAAAGAAGTACGGGTAAAACATGAATCTGGGACTAAGATAGTTGCTAAGGCTCGTAGCAAGGTAAAGTTAACTAAGGAAAAAATTAAGCGGTCCAGAGAGAAATATTTGAAAGTACGAGAGAAATATAGGGAAGCTAAAGATATTTTGATCGAACATCGTGGTGAGTTGTCAGAATTGAAAGGTAAAGCAAAGTGTAAAGAAGATACTGAAGATTGCCGTGGTAAGAAATCTGCTTTAAAAAAGGGAGTTCGGCAGCATCTGTTGAAAACTAGTGATTTGATTGAAAATTCTCTAAAAAGGTTGATCAATCGTATAGAAGATTCAAAGATGGATGAGCAAGATAA
>CAYTFL010000186.1:0-1727 GCA_964437105.1 Candidatus Woesearchaeota archaeon
ACTAAATTTCTTACGTGGATTATTCCTACAATCTTTTTTCTCTTAACTACAGGCAAGCCTTTAAGTTTCTCTTTGTTCATAATGTATGCAACCTTTTCAATAGGAGTATTTGGTGTGACGACGTAAAGGTGAGTCCTCATAAAATCTTTGGCAGTCTTTCCAAAAAGGACTTTGTTGTAATAACTGCCCATGACGCCAACAATGCTAGTAATCTTTTCTGCAGGGACGAGCAAAATAACTAGGTCTACTTCGTCGATGAAACCTAGAATCTTTTTCTTATCATTTACAACGAATAAAATGTCTTCATGACTTTTGAGTTTAGTTTTTATTTGTTTGACAGTTGCTGTACTTTTAACTAAAGTTGGTTTCTCCATCACGTCTTTCACTTTAATACCAGAGAGTTTGGGCCAGTCTTCTTTCAGTAATCTTTTTAAGAATCTATCAGTCAAGTGGTTAAAATCGCCACCCAAATCTTCAAACTCCTTTACTGCAGGGTCTATAAGAAAATCTTTAGTTTTGCCAATAGTTTTTTCAGTCTTAGAGAAGACTCTAGATAGGAACCCCTTTTTTGCCATAGCTATTTATGAGTGTTAGGTATATAAAAAGGTTACTACTATAAGAAAAATATATAAGGTAAGGATTCTTGGTTAATGACAATGAGTAGAGCGAGCCTTAGCCTAGGACATGGAGACTTTGATCAGTTATTAGATGTTTTCTTTAAAGCAAAAGTTTCTAAGTATATAGATTTCCTTCAAAATTATGATCGGCTTGAAATAAAGAATATAAAAGTTACAGCACACGGTACAGTAAGAGATCCGGCGTTTAAGTTGCCTTGGTATGAACGTTTATTCAATAGGCCAGAACCTTATACTCCGACAGCACATTTTGCAACTAGTAGCTTTAGTGCAAACCCAGAAGGATTTATTTGGAATTATAAGAACATTCTAAGTATGATTAAGGCTACACCTGATTTTGGAGATTGTCATGTGTTAATTATTGAAGTAGGGTTAAAGAAGACAGCGCAAACTTCAGGTGATTACCAGTACTTAAGGAACCTAAAGCTAACTCTAACTTTCTTCTCAGATATGACGACAGCTATCAATGGTATGCAGAACCTATGGAATTATAGAGATACTCAAGATAACAGAGTGAAAAAGAGTAATGCTAATGTTGGAGTTACATTTTCTATTGATGAGCCGGCAAAGAGTTTTGAAAACTTAATGGCAGCATAAAAAACTATAAAAAGTTCTTTGTTTAAATAGATTCATGCTTATACATCCGAACATAGAAATAAGGGACTTAGGTTTGTTCTTACAGAAAGAGAAAGTTCTAATAATAGGAGACTTGCATATAGGGTTTGAAGAGTCTTTGAACAAGAAAGGGTTGATGGTGCCAAGGTTTCATTTTAAAGATCTTAAGAAAAGGTTGAAGAAGATGTTGAAAGGTGTGGATACAGTCGTTGTTAATGGTGATTTGAAGCATGAGTTTGGGAATATTAACAGAAGTGAGTGGAGAAATGTGAAAGCGTTGCTTAAAATGTTTGTGGGGAAGCAGTTGATAGTGGTGCAAGGGAACCATGATAGGATACTAAAGCCGATAATACCTGAAATGGAACTTGTGGAAGAGTGTAGGTTCGGTGACGTGTTAATAACTCATGGGGATGAAGTGAAAAAGACTGATGCGAAAGTTATCGTTATTGGGCATGAGCATCCGGCAGTAGTTTTGAA
>CAYTFL010000187.1:0-1684 GCA_964437105.1 Candidatus Woesearchaeota archaeon
TTTTCCTGCCTAAGTCTTCTGCTATCTGAGCTGGGTTTTTTTTGAAAACTTTAGCTAAGGAAAAACATGGAAAAGCATAGTCTCCTAATTCTGGGTTTGGAGGAACTTCTAGGTTGATCTCTTTTTGTTTTGTTTCTTTCTTTAATATCTTTATTATCTCTTGTTTGAAATCCATTATAAAGAAAAAGTATTACTAAAAGTTATAAACTTTGCGATTTTGGGTTCTACTCAACCCTATAATGTGTCAACAAAGCTCTAACATAGTTTCCTATATGTTCCTTGTCTCTTTGGAACAGTTCAAATGCCATCGCTCTTTCCAAGGTTAAAACGTCTTTTGATTCAAAATATTCCTCTTTATCCTGATAAGTAAAACCTCGTTCTTGCAAATCATCAATAACATGCATTACGTTCTCGCTTAACAACACATCAATAACCTCTGTTCCAGACAGCCTATCAAAGTCCTTTAGAGAGCTATTTCCAGCAAGTGCCTTAAACCTATCATGATCTATAGATAATAAAAAAAGGCAATCTTCAGATCTCTCTTCATCCTTGACCAAAACCAAAGAATATTCTAATTCAATAGTAGAAGTATCATCCATCGTAATCGCTCTTTCAGGAGAACCATACCAATGATCCATCCTATTAAAACCCTTCATCCTTGGTAGATGGACCCTTAACGAAGAGTAATATACATTAGAATCATGCAACAAAGCAGATAAGGGTGGAGAAGAATTAAATGAGAACTCTCTTGGTTCCAATGATATATCATAAGAAGGGAGTACTAATCCAGTACAATGTTTTGCACAATAAAAAGGGAATAAAGGGGTGGCATCCACCTTTAGCCTTGTCTCATCCTTAAAACTTCTTCCCCAAGTCAATAAGTTAAAATAATGGGTACTAAAAACACCTTCCATGTTATCAACGTGTATTGATGATCCAAATCTCTCAAGTCCAATGTCAGCATCATAAACAGTATCTTGAACCTTAACAGCAGCTTCAAAACAGTCAAAATGACTCATATCATCTAAAAAAGGTTTTACAAGTATAGGCAGTCTATATCTTTGTCCTTTTTCTTTCTTCCCTAACTTAACCCTTGAATATGCCCAAGGACCAAAACCAAACTTTTCAAGGGTGCACAATTCAGGGATGTGTTGAAGTGCATCTCTGATCTCTTTAGGGATAAGATGTTGCTGACTAGCACGTATTGTCCTATGTCCATTTATCTGAAATTCTAAGTCTGATGATTCTTGGTCTGTTAATTGTCTCATCTTAAAGTCCTCAACAGAAATAATTGAGGTGATTAGCCTCTTTTTTAGTCTAAAGAACAAAGAACTATATAAAAAGATTGGTATTATTTAACAGTTTTCTTAACTTCTTTATAAGCTTCCCTAAATGACTTTCCATCTTTAACTAAAGCATAAACCTTTTCTGTTGCATATAGATCATCAGTCATCGCTTTCTTGCAGTTTTCCTTGTTTACCTTTAGGCCGTTAATTACTAAAGCCATTATCTCTAAACTTTCTTTAACTATATCTACAGATTTCATCAAAGGTTCTTTTGTCAATTGTAGATCACGGTTATAACCTGAAATCAGATTAGCAATCAAACCTTTAACTTGCATCTCATACCCTAAGACAATAGAATACTTAGCCCTAACCAGCTCTAAAACATCTGGATTCTTCTA
>CAYTFL010000188.1:0-1668 GCA_964437105.1 Candidatus Woesearchaeota archaeon
TGTAGTTCTGGAAATGCTTTTCTTGTTTGGTTTATCCAGTAGCAGTACTGTTCTGTGGTTGGTCCTTCTTTGTAAGGTGTGCCTGGAACAGGTTTTAATGCATAGAAAGTAATTCTGTCTAAATTATGCTTTTTTATGACTTGTTCTAGTAGTGGAAAGTGTTCAGGTTTTTCACCAAGGCCGATAACTAGTGTCATTGAAGTTTTTAGTCCAAGTTCTTTTGCATCTTGAAGCATTTGTTCGTAAGGTTGGATTGCTTTGTCTGGACAGATTTGTTTGTGTAGTTCTGGTGAAATTGTTTCGATGGATGCTACAACACCTTTAATGTAAGGTTGGAATTGCTTTAATTCTTCTTTTGTGATTGCACCTAGGTTTAGCCAGAGTTTTTCGCCATAAACTTCTGAAATTGTTTTGGTAATGTTTAGTAGTTCTTCGAAAGGGTAGACTTTATATCCCCCAGTTAGGAATTCTATTCGCCAGCCTAGGTTCTTTGCAAGAATTGCTTCAACGATTAGTGAAGAGAGTTTCCTTTTTGCTTTTTCTGCGTGTTTTATCCTTGACTTTTGTGTGCTTCTGTAACAAAATTTACAAGTACCTACATCGCAGTACCATGAGATAAAAATGCATCTTCCGAACCAGACTTGTTTCATGGGTAAAAAAGATTTGAGTTAGTTTAAAAGTGTTTTGTAGTAAACCCATGCTGTCTGAAATACCAAGAATAGTATTAGTAAAGGTGTTAAAAGAATATTTTGCGTGTTGATGAGTGCAATGATTAAAGCTAAGATCGCAAACCCTGCCCAGATTATTTTCAAGCTAAGTAGTGCCTTGTATTCCTTCTTAGTGTGTTTTATTGCAGACACCCCTCCGATAGCAAACAAAGCTGCTGCTAAAAGTCTCCCTAGCAATGGATCTGCAGCGATGTTGAATATGGATAGTACTTTTTCTGGATGTAAGAATAAAGGTATTGCAATTATATAATCTACAATGAAATGTATGGTGAACCAAGTTCTTAAGGATTTCATAGTTTTATACTGTTTGGAAAGGTTATAAGTTTTTCCTCCAAAATCTTTTTATATGTGTTAGTTACTTCTCTTAAGTATGAGTAATGGTGAAGATTTTGAAAGGTCTGTTCCCACTCCAATTCAAAGAAGGATTGGAGATTTGGTTACAAATGAGTTAGGTTATGGCTCTCCTAATGCAAGTATGATGGGATCAGAAACTGATGAGAATGGACTTTTGGTACGTTTGGCAGCGATGGATTATATTGTAGGTAATGTTACATTTGAAGAGTATGAAAGAGGACTCATGCCAACTCATGACGAACAGCTAACTTATATGGGATTAGGTCCTATGCATGATGGAGAGTATCATCCTTATGTATAAAGTTTTTATAATGGAAAGTTCACATAATTTTTTAAACAAGTGAAGTAATTCTTAACTAATGAAAAGAGATGATTACTTATTTGTACTTAAGGCGTTAAGAGAGATGCCTTTCAATCCTGGAAAAAAGTTGTTAAGAGATTATTTGCAGGGTGAGGAAAGTGAAGGAATTTTAAGGAATAAGTTGAACAGATTTAAACATTTTGGAACTTTGGCTTACGATGATGATGAGTTGAATGATTTGATTGGTAAAGTTGAGAGGAAAGGGTTTGTTGGATATGTTGGTTT
>CAYTFL010000189.1:0-1650 GCA_964437105.1 Candidatus Woesearchaeota archaeon
TCTGGATGCAGCAAACTAGGGCGAGCGATGAAGCTGAAACGCAGTTCTTTGAGTGTGTTAAGTGTAAACATAGGTGGAGAAGTTATGACTAGAAGAAGGTCGATACAGAATGAGTTTTTATGTTTTATAGTTAACATGTTAGTGCTTGTGTTTGGAGTGGCTGCCATGGTGGGGTTGTTGAGCGATGGTAGTATCATCCCCATTTACTTATTTTCTGCTTTGGCATTAGAAGCAGTTTTGCTATTGTATGGGTTGTGGAACCTGAAATTTAGTTTGTTTGTTAAGCATAGGAAAAATGTGGGGACGGTTATATCTTTTGCATTGATAGTGTTTGGGGTAGTGCCTATGATGAATGATGCTGGATTGTTAAAATTTTTGCCGTTCACGATGGAATTGAGCGTTTCTCCATTCCTTTTAGCAGGGTTGCTTTTTGTGTCTAGCCTGTATTTTGTAGTGGATCAGTTCTTTACTGTGTTTAAGAAAGACTATGCTTGAGGATAATAATCTATAAAAATCTAAGATTTATTGTGAAGCTAATGCAATTAATATTAGCGGAACCAAGGTTGCTCAAAGAGAGCGTGAATATCATCTCTGATCTAGTAAATGAAGTTACGTTAAAGATTGACAAAGATAAGATTGAGATTGTAGCGATTGATCCGTCTTTAGTGGCGATGATAGACTTTAAGTTGTTATCTTCAGCGTTTGTTGAGTATACTGTGCCGCAGGCAGAAGAGTTGGCGATAAATCTTGACCACTTAAGGCAAGTTTTGAAAAGGGCTAAGCCGGCAGATACAGTAATACTTTCTATGGATGAAGATAAGAATAGGTTGCAAGTGTTGCTAAAGGGTGCGGGGCAAAGGACGTTTAATATTCCGTTGATCAATATTGAAGAGAATGAGCAAAAAATACCTGACCTGGATTTTGCGGCGAGAGTTGAGTTGGCTTCAGAGAAGTTTGATGATGCTATCGAAGATATGAGTATTGTGGCAGAAAGTCTTTCTTTGCATAGTCATCCGGATAAGTTGATTGTGCAGTCTGAGTCGAACATGAAAGAAGCGAAGGTTGAGTTAAATGCGTCAGATGAAATGGTGGTTGAGTTGAAAGGTGAGCCATTGTCTTCAAAGTATTCGATTGAGTATCTTAAGAAAATGTCGAAGGCGTCTAAGTTGTCTGACCAAGTGTGTTTAGAGTTTGGTAAAGATTATCCGTTGAGAGTTGTGTATACGCTTCTTGATAAGTTGAGGTTAAGTTTTATTCTTGCGCCGAGAGTTAGTAATGATTAAGATGTATGTGGCTTTGTATTTTAGAATGGGGATGTATAATTCTGATGATGATGTGTCTGAAGGTTTGATAGGTTTTGATTGTCCGTTTGGTGATTCTTTAGTGATTAGAGGTAGTGAAAGAGAGTTGAGGGATAAGATTGAAAGAGTGTTTGATGAACCGTCTGATTTTGAAGGTTGTAACCCTGACGTAATCTGTGATGAAAATGGTGTTATACAGGTTGAAGTTTATAGAAGGTTGTGTGGTGAAGAGTTAAATCTTGATGACTTAAACTATTCTTTGGGTAGAGAAAGTCTTACAACGTTTTGGAAAAGAGAAAAGTTGAGATGGTTTCCTTAGTTATATTTTCTTTTTTTGGATCTGATTTTG
>CAYTFL010000190.1:0-1631 GCA_964437105.1 Candidatus Woesearchaeota archaeon
AGATGGAAGCTAGAGGACCTATACAGTTGGCTCTGAAAGGAAGAGTTAGAGAGGGTAGGCGTGATATGATTTATGCGCATGTTCCTCGTTTGTAGAGAAAGGTTTATAAATGGTAGATTTTTCTCTAAGAGAATGCAACATAAGTTTAAATCAAGGACTTTTACAAGAGTAAAGGTGAAGACTCCTAAGGGAGTGACAGTTCATTATAAGAAACCTAAACCAGCTAAAGCGAAGTGTGCTGATTGTGGTAAAGTTTTGTCTGGAGTGCCAAATGAAAGGCCTGTAAAGATGATGAACATGCCTAAAACTGCAAAAAGGCCTGAAAGACCATATGGTGGTAAGTTGTGTTCTTCATGTATGAGAAAGACTATTATTGCGAGGGTTAGAAAATGATTGAAGTTGGTAGAGTTTGTGTAAAAATTGCTGGTAGAGATGCTGGTAAGAAATGTGCTGTGATAAAAGTTCTGGATGAAAATAATGTAATCATTGATGGTGAGACACGAAGACGAAAGTGTAACATGATGCACCTTGAAATGATGAATGATAAAGTTGATATTAAAGAAGAGGAAGGTACTGAAGCAGTTTGTAAGGCTTTAGGTGTTGATTTTAAGGCTACAAAGAAAAAAGATGTAAAAGCAAGGCCTCGAAAACAAAGAAAGGCTAAGCCAAAGGTTGAGAAAAAAGTAAAGAAGGTAAAGAAAGATGCAGGAAAAGCAAGTACTTCTACAGCAACTAAATGAACGAGCAAAGTATCTGCAAGAAAAATTACAAGTTCTAGAACATCAGTTGAAAGAGTTGAATGGTGTTAATGATAGTTTAAATGGTTTAGGTGATGATATGTTGTTTCCTTTGGGTGCAGGGGTGTATGTTAAAGGTAAAAGAACTTCCGAAGATGTTATTGTAAACATTGGTAAAGGTGTGGTTGTTGAAAAGTCAGTTGATGATGTTAAGAAGACTGTTTCTGATCAGTTGGCTAAGTTGAATGAAATTTCTGTGCAAATGAACCAAGAGATGGGTGAAGTGGTTGGGCAGATGCAAATGGTTCAGTTAGAGTTGCAGAAAGCTTAAATAATTCTTTAAAGTTAGTTAGTTTATGTCGTTAGACTATTATTCTAGGAGAGATGTACAGAAGGCCTTATTAGCTGTTGCTGAGGATAGAGAGGTTTCTGCAAGGTTTGGGCAAGGGTTTGGTAAGAGGCCCGATGTGTTGGAGTTTCCTGGTGATGTGTTGGAGATGGCTAAACGTGGTGCTACTTCATTTCATGTTTCTGAAGAAAGGTGGGACGATGTGTTTGCTTTGAAGCCAGGTATGCCTAAAAGAGAGATGGATGAGAATCGGAAAGGTTGGGATCTTATTTTGGATATTGATACTGTGCATTGGGATTATGCTAGGTGGACTACTTATTATCTTATTGAAGCTTTGAAATCGTATGGGATTAAAAGTATTTTTTTGAAGTTTTCTGGTAGTAAGGGGTTTCATATTGGTGTACCTTTTGAATCGTTTCCAGAAGAGGTTAAAGGTATGAAAATTAGGGAATTGTTTCCTGAAGCGCCAAAAGTTATTACTTTGTATTTAGAGAATATGATTAAGAGTCATCTGTCTGCTAAAATTTTAGAAGGAACTGATGTTG
>CAYTFL010000191.1:0-1628 GCA_964437105.1 Candidatus Woesearchaeota archaeon
TTAGCTCTTGGCACCGCCTGCAACTTCTTTCCACATTCCTTACACTTAGCATGTGAAGGATTTCTCTTCCTAAAGTGTGTAGTTACTCTACTAGCTAGCTTAACACTAACTTTCCTAAACGTCCTAGTCTTATGCTTTAATGGCATAGTCTCTGAGAATTAGCAGGGGTATATAAAGCTTTCTACGGCCCGGCAACTATGCCTAACCTGAAGGATAACTTAGATACGGCATCTTCATACATTCTAACAGTCCCCTGACGAACAAAAGCATTTTCATGATACTGATCTTTTCTAAGAACATCAAGATCTTCTCTTGTAAGTCCAACTACATTTTCACAATCATCTACAATTTTCTTAGCACGTTTATATAAACTAATGGCTGTTTCTAAGCCCAAAGGGTTAGGAATACTGAAATCTCTACCTCTTCCCATGAACGGTTGCACACTAAAACGTCGATCATGATTGTTTACGACATCATCAACAACATTCATACTATACCTCTCAAGAATTACTGCCATCCACGATTTCTGCCCACCATTTGGCTTAGTAACCATTAACTCGGTTGGGCTTGGAAAAGCTCCATTTAACCTTATACCTCTGCCGCCAATATCAATTTCATCAACTTCACCCATCCTTCCGCCATATCTCCCTTTTCTACGTATAACTTGGTACGCTTCACAAACTTTTGTTAGAGGAAACTCTGGAAACAGTTCTTCCATTAGCAATTCAAACTCTGCCATGACATCTGGCTTATGCCCTGCACACCTAACACCATCAGTATTCTCGGTAATCTCAAACAACCTTTGCATGAGAGGCAACTTCCCCTTCCAAACAATCTCTCCAATCCCTCCTTCGACATGACCCAATTCCATAAAAACAATCAAGAAAGAATTCCTTAATAAGAATTTACATTCTCTAGTGAATCTTTAAAGCTTTTCTCAAAGTTATACTGATTGCAATAGAAAATATTATGTAAATCCATATCCATGACAAACCGAACAACACATCAGGATTACCTAAATCTGTATAATATGTTCTCAGCCAAGTAAAGATAAACAGTATAGGGATAAGAGTAATCAAGGTTGGCTTCAAACTCTGCATCATATACTTCATATTTTTTTCCATAACTTGTTTCTGCACAGCCATCATCTTTTCGGGGTGATCTTTCAACTGCTTCATTTCCTTTTGCAAATCTTTCATCTCAGTTTTCAACTCTTTCATAAGGTTTTGATCGGTAAGAAACTTGTATACTAGTGTAATTGTTCCAGTAATTAGAAAACTCACAAGTAAAAGATTATACGGTGAAGGCAAAGCTCCCATTAAAGGGTCCATCACCGGACTTAAAAATTCATAAAATGCCATTCTATTAAATCATCTCCTCTACTATATAAAACTTACTTACCGCCCATTAGTTTACGCAGGCCTGGATTCATATCCATCATATGTTGCTTAGCAATTTCTTCATACAACTTATAGATTATCATAACTGCTAACAATATACCTGTTCCGTTACTTAACGCACCCATAAGGTCAGCACCTGCTGCCAAGAATCCTACCGCTGCACCACCCATTACAGTCAAAGGAAAAATATAACGGTTCAATATCGATTCAAGAACTCTTTGATCTCTT
>CAYTFL010000192.1:0-1625 GCA_964437105.1 Candidatus Woesearchaeota archaeon
TTGCTGAAAATTCATTATACTCAGATTCTTCGTCTGAAGATAATTTAAATAATTGAATATCATCTAAATACTGTTTTTCAGCCATAGCATAAAAGGCTTTCAAATGGATATATAGATGGATTAAATTATCTACTAATTTTTTTTCTTCTTCCTTTAGACTAGCAACATTTTTTGCTTCAGTCATGTACTGCACTTTTTTAATATTACTAGTTAGCTCTTCTTCTCCTACAAAACTCACATAATCCTTAATCCAATTAGAAATAGTTGGTTCAACTTTTTCTTCATTTATGATAATTTTCTTGCTAGTTAAAATCTCCTTACTTTTATTCATAAAAGAAACCAATTCTTTGTGAAAAGCCTTAGATTCATCATTAACTAATAAAATCATAATCCGCACATCAAGATCAACTTTTAACATAAAACCAGAATAAGTAAATGCATCTTTTAATCCTTCTTTAAAAACTCCTCGAATATCTTTTTTCTCCCCTTCTGGATCACGCACTGCTTTTGGCACAGTTTCCAGTTTTTGTTTTTTTAAGGATACTTTTTTCTCTTGTTTTGCTTGTTCAATTAACTTTTCTTGTTCTGCGTTTTCTTTTCCTTGCAATTCTGAGGCCTGCTCCATTACAATAGCTTCATAATACTCATCTACAAACTTATCATAATCTGCAGCGTTTCCTCCTAGGTCATTTATTTTTTCTTCGACTTGCTTTTTAAACCACATTGCATCTACAATCATCAATCTTTTACCTAATATTTCTAAAGCAAATTTTTTCACTTGCTTTTCAGGAACTTTAAGCTTAACTATTAATAAATTTTCAATATCTGCAATTTTTACTTTTTTATTATACAAATCACTAACCAATTCAGTTAAATGAGCTAACTGAATTAGATTTAAACCAAAATCTTTAGCTAATTGATGATTAACTGTTCCACCAAATCTAGCATTCAAAGCAATATCTACTTTTTCTGGTAGTTGATTTTTTGGTTTTTTTTGTTTTGGTTTTGTTGGTGTTTTTTTATTCATTTTATATTAAATTAAACTGCTTAACGACCATAACCATCACGTGGATTATCCTCTCGTGCTTGTTGTTGATTTTCTTCTGAAGGAGCATTTGCTAATTGTCTTTGATAATCATATATTTGATTTTGCAATTCAGCTCTTTCATTTAAATCCATTGTTCTTTCAAGTCTAGCTTGTACTTCCCGTAAAGAACGTTGCAACACTCCTTGATTACGAACTGGACCTTCTCCACCAGCACCAGCAGCACCCCTTGCTCCTCTGGCTCCCTCAGCACCAGTTGCTCCACCAGCACCAGCAGCACCTCTTGCTCCTCGAGCTCCCCTTGCTCCTTCTCGGCCATCGCGGCCATCACGGCCACGTCCAGCAGCTCCTGCTGCACCTGTTGCTCCTTGAGGTCCGTGGGCAGTAATATTTAAAGCTTCAATCGCTCTTTTATGTTCGCCAGAAAAAGCCTTACCACCATTAGAATCAGCTAACATATCACCAAGTTTTGACTCCATTTGTAAACCTCTACTTACCTGTACATCACTTGCCCCATCAGCTCGACCAGCCTGAATACCTTCTACTAAACTATCAACTAAGTTATTAAAATTCGGCTGAG
>CAYTFL010000193.1:0-1595 GCA_964437105.1 Candidatus Woesearchaeota archaeon
TATGGCGTACAACATAAGGGGTTAATGTTTCATCTATGCGTCCTAAATGATCTCGTTCTGGAAACAGTACTCGCCAAACACATTTTAAGTCCTTGATAAAATCTCGTTTACTCTCTCTCGTATTGTATCTTTTGTGAGCAAAGGCTACAAGTTCATCAATATCTTCTCGTTCACAGGATTTAAGATCTTTGTCTATTATAGTACAAATTACTTTTAGAACTCCAAACACTCGTAACCGCCGAATAAAACTTAAGTCTTTAACTTCAAAGTGTTTAATTAGTCTCTCAAAGTATTTGAGATTATCTTGGTTTTTGCAATAGTACCGTGTTTTACTCTGGGCTTTAGGTTTTTCTAGAAGCCTATCTAAGTTAGAAATAAAGGTTTCATATTTTTCCTTATTTTTGTAGATGTCGTTTTCTGCCATGCTTTCCTCCCTTGGCCTGACCTGAGAGAGGTATTTAAAAGTGTGTATAGCATGGGCATTACGACTTAAAGGGTCATGCCCCCGCCGGGATTTGAACCCGGGTCCTCACCTTTCTTCGCTTTGATGAAACTTTGCTAGAAAGTTTCCTCGAAAGGGTGAAATGATTGACCGTACTACACTACAGGGGCGTACGATAGAAAGATTCTCTTCTCTTTATATAATTTTCTCAAATTCGACCATACAAATGTTTAAGAATATTATGCCTCTAAAGAGGGTGGTGGATAAAGATACTAAGGCATATTGGATACTGGGAGGGATAATTTTACTGGGATTCTTGGTTAGATTGTGGTTATTCCTTAAAATCCCCTATATCTCTGGGCAGGATGGTGGATATTATGCTTACTTGGTAAAAGAGTTAATAACAACGGGCAGTTTCAATGGCGATATATTCTCAGAAAGTCCAGTCATTTTCTTTGTATCAGCTTTCTTTTCTTTATTCCTGGGAGAGAATATTGGAGTAACTGTTGCAACGTCTTTATTTTCTGTATTCTTAGGTTATTCAATATTTGTTTTAGTCAAGCATTTGTTTAAGAGTAATAAGGCAGCTTTAGTTTCAGCTTTCTTAGTAATATTTTCTCCTTTATCGTTAAGGATTATGACTGATCTAAGAAAGAATGCGGCGGGTTTGTTTTTCGTACCATTAATCTTGTACTTTATCTTGAAAAGTTTTGATGATAAAAAGAATTTATTATGGGTGTTCTTGTTTTCAGGGATTGGGTTTTTAGCGCATAAGACGACAGTGTTAGTAGGCTTTGTTTTGTTGGCTTACTTTATCTTTTACGCTGTTATGAATAAGAAAGTTGAGAAGAAAGAAGTTAGCGTGTTTTTAGTCTTGTTAATACCGGTGATTATAGTCGGTGCTTTATTCTTTAGCGATTTAACTGGGGCGTTGAACTGGATGGCTTCATATGCAGGACAGTTTACGTATGAAAATATGAACTTTAATTTGTATCTGTTACCTCTAGTGTTGTTTGCCGTGCCAGGAATAATATTTATGTTTAAGAGGAAAAGGGCGGAAATCTTTATCTTATCTTGGGTCGTAGTATTCTTTATTTTTACATTGCCAGGTGTTGTGGATGATGCAACGTGGAGGTTTAGCTTACTATTCTAT
>CAYTFL010000194.1:0-1575 GCA_964437105.1 Candidatus Woesearchaeota archaeon
GTTCAATAATTGTTTCTAGTGAACATGAAGATCTTTTGAAAGAAATCTTTGACAAGTGGTCTGTTAGGTACAAAATCAGTAAAACTTTGTATAGTTAATATCATTAACTTCGGCTCTGATTTCTTAAATTCTAGTTAACACTCTTAACCTTCAGCCTCGGTGGCGTCTGAACCGCGGAAACTATATAAGTAAAAACATCTAATACTCTAATATGGGAGCAATAGAAATTCTTGCAGGAGTTTTTGCTATAGCCACCATTCTAAAACTAGCTGCTTTCTTTTGGAAACCGGATTTAATGAAAAGTTCATTCAACTGGTGGATCAAGAGAACGACCTTAATGTGGGTTATAATGCTAGTCTGTATAGGTGTAGTTGGTTACTATGTATTAACTAGCTTATCTGTCCTGCAAGTTTTGGCAGTCTTCTTCCTTACCCATTTTATGTTAGGACTATTTTTCCTATCATATCCTAAGGCTATGGAGAAGCTTTACAAGGAGATTATGAAAGTTGGTTTGAAAAAGGCATGGTTACCTATGGTACTTTACCTAGTCCTTTCAGTTTGGGCACTTTACGTACTATTCGCATAAATCAGCCTATAACTAGCTTTAACAGTAGTGTGAACAATATTAAGAACAGTACTCCTTCTAATATCCCTCCAGTTCTAATGAACCCTTTATTTCTATGGCCTAAAGGTCCTAAAAATCTAACCCCTCCTTTGGTTAAAGCGTCCGTTAAAAGGTGTATCATATAGCCTCCAGCGGCCGCACAGCCTATCCACAGGTAGCCATAGTACCAGCTTACGCCTAGTATAACTAACGGAACGAAGATACTGTGCATGATCCCTCTATGCCCTAGAAACACCTCTATTAGCTTAGAAACTGGCCACACTTTCCTTCCAACCACACTATGTGAAGAATCAATATCTGGCATTATACTGAATAGAGTAAAGATTAGTATGAATATGTACGGGTGCGCAAGATCGATCGTTTTCACTATAATTAACCCTGCAATAAACCCGGCTAAAAGATGTGTTCTTGATAACATATAAGGGTAAGAGAGTAATTACTAGTTAAATTATTCTATTATAAACGATAACTTTATATAGGATAAGACATTTATGTAGCATATGTTACAAAAAAGTAGTATGGGGAAAACTTTGCAAGTATTCTTTCATTATCCAACAAAAGAGCACTCTCTCATTGATATTAGTCGTATTTCTAAATTAGCTCATACTTCAACTAAGAATAATATTGTCTATCTTTTGAAAAAGGGTCTTATTATCAAAAGGGTAGAGAAGAGAGGTTCAAGAAAGTTTCCTCTTTATACTGCAAATAGAGATAGTATTCAATTCAGACATTACAAGGGACTTTTCAACCAGCAGCTTATATTTGACTCTGGTTTATTAGAGTTCCTTGATACCAAATTATCTCCTTCTACCATTGTCATTTTTGGCTCTTTTAGCAGAGGTGAGGATGTTGAAGACAGTGATATTGACTTATTTCTGTGTGCAACACAAACAAAGTTAGATTTTGCTCGCTTTGAAAAGAAGATTGGACGCAAGATCCAACTACATTTT
>CAYTFL010000195.1:0-1574 GCA_964437105.1 Candidatus Woesearchaeota archaeon
ATCTCCAAAATGAGTATAATGATATTCTATATAATGTCAGCTATCCTAATAATAATGCTTCTTCTAAAACTTACAGACCACAGTCCTACAATCGACCAGGTTCTTCTTGCATTCATAAGTGGAGGAATAATAATACTCCTTAAACAACAATATGATATTGGAAGCATTAAAAATGATCTTAAACACATGAATAAAAAACTAGACGCTATCGGAAAAGACCTTAAAAATCACCTTATAAAATCTTCTTAACAACTTCACCTACACTCAACAACTCTTCTTTACCCGTCGACATCTCTTTCAACTTAACCTTTTTCTTCTTCAACTCTTCCTCACCAACAAACACAACAAAAGGAATGCTATAACTATCAACATACTTCATAATCTTAGACATATTTCTATCTAAAAGGTCAATATCTGCCCTAACACCCTCCTTCCTAAACTCTGTAACTAACTTCAGCCCTTCCTCAAAACACTTGATAGGTATTACAAACAAATCAACTACACTTTTCCTCTCAAACTTACTTTTCTCTCTCATAGCTTCAATGATAACATCCACTCCAAAAGCAAACCCTACGGCAGGAAACTCTTCACTCCCTCCCATATAATTTCCGATCAACTCATCAAACCTTCCACCTCCAGCAACGGAACTTTTAATTTTAGAATCTTTCAGAAACACTTCAAATATCGTTCCAGTATAATAATTCAAACCTCTAGCTAAAGAAGGTTCAAACACTACATTACTAACGCCAAAACATTCCATAAAGTTAAACAAATCTTCAACTTCTTTCAACCCTTCCTTACCCTCTTCACTCTTCATAATCTTTTTCAACTTTTCTAAAGTCTCTCTATTATCTTTACCTTTAACAAAAGAACTTAGGATCTTAGTAATAACCTTTTCATCATACCCTTTCTCCTCCAACTCTTTTTTCACACCATCCTCACCAATCTTCTTCAACTTATCAACTGAAACTAAAACGTTAAAACATTCTTCTTTAGAAATGCCTGCATCTTCCATCAAACCATCCAACACTTTCTTATTATTCAATTCGATAAAAAACTTAAAACCTAACTTTGTGAAAGCTGTCTCAGCCAACGCCAACACCTCTGCATCAGCAACCATCGACTTACATCCAACAACGTCGGGATCAAACTGTGTAAACTGCCTATACCTACCTGTCTTAATTGGCCCATCCCTAAACACTTCACCGTACATATACTTCTTGAACGGCTTCTTCATACCTTTATTCATCGCCATATACCTCGAAAACGGTACAGTCAAGTCAAACCTTAAACCTAGCTTCCTTCCACCTTGATCCTCTAACTTAAACGTCTCCTTCATAGCATCAGATTCATCACCCGCTGCAAACTTAGCAGATAAAGTTTCATACCTTTCAATGATCGGCGTCTCCATTGGGTTAAAGCCATACAACTCACACACCTCTCTAAGAACTACCATAATCTTATCCCTTGCAATCTTCTCTTCTGGAGAAAAATCTCTCGTCCCCTTAGCCAGCTCTAATTTCATTTTCCCTCCTTGATAATAAAAGGACGATAGGCGGGAATCGAACCCGCGT
>CAYTFL010000196.1:0-223 GCA_964437105.1 Candidatus Woesearchaeota archaeon
AACATCATCCGCGTAGAGGAAGCTTGCAGTTCTGGCCACATCGACGTAGTCGGAAGCATGCGGCTAGAGTTAGATGTTGGGCTCAATCAAATGATAATAAATTGTTAGGGTTTGTCGGCTATAAAGCTGGTATGACTCATGTCTTCGTAAAAGAAGAAAACCCTAATTCTCAAAGAAAAAAGATGGAAGTGTTTACCCCTGTTACCGTCGTGGAATGTCCGCC
>CAYTFL010000196.1:281-1562 GCA_964437105.1 Candidatus Woesearchaeota archaeon
GGATGAAGATGATGATTATAAGTTAGTGGGTGAAGTGTTTACAAAGAAGACTGAAAAGAATTTATTGAGAAAGTTTAAGGTTAGCAAGAAAGATAATAAGGCGCCTGAAGCTTTCGATAGAATAAGAGTGACGGTATATACCCAGCCAGGGTTGACAGGGATTGGTAAGAAAAAGCCAGACCTAGTTGAGATTGGTGTCGGTGGAAAAGATTTGAAAGGACAGTCAGAGTATGCTCTATCGTTATTAGATAAAGAGATTAAAGTCTCAGACGTATTGAAAGATTTGCAGTTTGTCGACGTGCACTCGGTTACAAAAGGTAAAGGATTCTCTGGAACTGTAAAGAAGTTTGGCGTTAAAAGATTGCAGCATAAATCCGAGAAGAAGGTTAGAGGGATCGGTACGCTAGGTGCGTGGCACCCGAATAGAGTAAGTTATACAGTCGCGCAGCCAGGTAAGTGGGGATACCATTTGAGAACCGAATATAATAAAGTGTGTATAAAGATTGGAGATAAGGTTGAAGAGATTAACCCTAAAGGCGGGTTTGTAAGGTATGGTGAAGTGAAAAACGATTATGTGTTGGTTAAGGGTTCAATCGCAGGAGCAGCTAAGCGACCTATTACTATAACTGAACCGATTAGAGTGAAAAAGAAGTTGCATCCTATGCCAATAAGTTATGTAAGTGTGGAGTCTAAACAAAGATGAAGGTAACAGTAGTAAGTTTGGAAGGTAAGCAAGGGAAAGAAGTTAGTTTACCTAAACAGTTCGCTGAGCCATTTAGACCAGACTTGATTAAGAGAGCAGTATTGACCGTGCAGTCAAACAATATTCAAGCTTATGGTACCGACCCTGAAGCAGGTAAGAAAGCGTCTGCGTACCTTAGTAAAAGAAGGAAGAGGTATAGAGGAACTTATGGGCCTGGTAGAGCGCGTACACCGAGAAAGATCTTAACAAGGAGAGGTTTGCACTTCTATTACGTTGGAGCTAATGTACCGTATGCAGTCGGTGGAAGGACTGCGCACCCGCCTAAAGCAGAAAAGAAGTGGAGTAAGAAACTGAATATTGATGAAAGAAGGAAAGCTATCAGAAGCGCTATTGCGATAACAATGAATAATGATAAAGTGAAGAAAAGAGGGCATAAAGGTAGTTCGTTCGTAGTTGTGTCAGATATGGAAAAGTTGAAGAAGTCTACAGAAGTAAAAAAGATGTTGAAGAGTATTGGGCTTGAAGATGAACTGAAAAGGATTGCAGTGAAAAAGATTAGGGCTGGGAAAGGTAAAAAT
>CAYTFL010000197.1:0-1559 GCA_964437105.1 Candidatus Woesearchaeota archaeon
CTCTATACCAGCGCCCCTATGCTCCACATATCATTATCAGAAACAACAACATCATATGGTTTCTTAGCTAACTCTTCTAAAGCTTCCTTTTTACTTTGAGCAGTATCAACATCAACATCATCCAGAAATCTAACCAAAACTCTCTTAGCTGTCCTACACATAGGTGCTTCATCATCTACTACTAGTATACTTAGCATTTTATTCCTCTTGTACAAGCCTATAAGTAGTCCCATCAATTACAAGGTAAGGATTTCCTTGCTCTAAACTTAATTCATCAT
Organism: Candidatus Woesearchaeota archaeon; assembly: GCA_964437105.1. Lineage (GTDB taxonomy): Archaea > Nanobdellota > Nanobdellia > SCGC-AAA011-G17 > GW2011-AR17 > CAYTFL01. The sequence goes on from CAYTFL010000197.1 coordinate 279, forward strand.
AAGCTACAGGTTCTCCAAGTGGCTCTACAGATATTCTCAAAGGAGAATCTAAATCTATTCTTGTCAAATTTCTATTCAATTGTCCTAACCTTTCATCAAGACTTTCTAAAGCACTAGTAGTTTCCTCTAAATCACTATCAATTTCAAATGTACCTACACAAGTCCCACAAGATCCTAATCCTATAAACCACAATGCTAAACTATAATCATTTCCCATTTTCTTACTCCTTCACCTCAACATTAGTTTTTTGTATTCTTTTATAAAACTATCGACAAAATAAAACGGGCCTGGGAGGATTTGAACCCCCGACCTACTGCTATCTCCACCTAGATAGGAGGCAGTCGCTCCATCCAAGCTGAGCTACAGGCCCACAGTCTTAAGAAATCTCTTCTCCATTATAAGACTTACCATCACAATTCTTAAAAACCCTAGTTTCATGCCCATTTCTATGCGCCAGGTCCAAGTCTCTAAGAAGGAAACGATTCTCATAGACACCTTCTCCAAACTACCCCTACCGATAAAGAAATCCATCATAAAACCTATCAACAAGATTAGACTATCGAAAGTAAACAAACTAAAAACTCCTGAAGTCTTAATCCTATACGTCACTGACGCTTGCAACTTAAGATGCAAACACTGTTTTTATTGGAAAGAGGTTGACAACCCTAACAAAGCCCATTCAATTGAAGAGATTGAAAAGTTAGCAAAATCTCTTAAAGAACCTTTAGAACTATTAATTCTAACTGGCGGCGAACCTTTCGTAAGACTAGACCTTCCAGAAATCGTACACTTATTCGTAAAACATAACAAAACTAAACGTATACACATTGCAACCAACGGCTTCTCAACAAACATTGAAAAGATTAAACAAATGTTAGATATCTGTGGAGACTGCCGAATAACCTTACAGTATTCCATTGACGGTTTTGAAGAACTACACGATAACTTAAGAGGTAGAAAAAACGCTTTCAAGAACGCCTGTGAATCTGTAAGACTCACCAACGCAATCAAAGATGATAGGCTAGCAGTCTCAGTCGCAACAGTAGTCTTCCAAAAGAACTATGATCAAATTAAAGAATTAAAGAGATTTGTTAACAAAGAGCTTAAAGTACCAATGAAACTAAACGTTCTTAGAAAAACTAGCAGCGTAAAATGCGTACCTAAAGAACATTTAGCCGACATGGATATAAGGGATGAAGATTTTGAAGTTCCGACCAAGGAACAACTCTTAACACTACCAGAGATTTTGGATGACAACTCAATCTCTACAAGGATTGAAA
>CAYTFL010000198.1:0-1557 GCA_964437105.1 Candidatus Woesearchaeota archaeon
GATTTAGCGAGTGGTAAAATTATTGTGCCTTCTGAAGAGCTGTATGATAAGATGATGTTTGAGAGAAGACTTAAATCAAAAGGTTTGCCTGCACTTTCAGGAGTCTCTAAATGGATCGAATTGGATTTGTGGAGGAAAGTAAAAAGAGGAGATCAGCAAGCTTGCTCAATCTTATTGAGGTTGTATGATCCTGTACTAAGAAGAGTTTCAGAAGAACCTCGTTATGGTTTGACAGAGATGGAGAGATATTTTACTGCACAGGTTGGGCTGTTTGAAATAGTAAGTGGTGCAAGAGAGTTAATAGATAAGGAAGAAGTAGAAAATAAGTTAAGAGAGAAGCTTATACAAAGGGCAAGGGAAGAAAAAGCGTCGTGGTTATCTTTAGATAGCAGAATAACTCATGATTCTAATCAAAGGTTTGTTGACACGAAAACGTATGATGATCTCCACTATTTCTAGAAAACTATTTAAACAATCAAGACAGGTAATATGTTAGAGGTGGTTTAATGGCAAGCGTAGAAAACCAAATTTTGTTAATATCGTATATTACTTTGGCTGCAGTTATTGCAATGATTTATAGTATGAGAAGGATTTATTTGCTCGAAAAAAAGATTGTTAAACTAGAGCAAGCTATCGTGGGAAAGAAAAGAGTTACTAAGAAAAGAAAAAAGCGTTAATACTCGATCATACTGAACTTATTGTAGCCTTCTATCTTATCAGAACCCTTTAAATCAGTTAGTTCTACTAAGAAAGCGCATTCAACAACGCTACCGCCAATGCTTTCTATTAGTTGGATTGCTGCCCTAGCGGTGCCGCCGGTTGCAAGCAGATCGTCAACTAACAGAATATTTTCCCCAGGATTAAAGGCATCTTTATGCATTTCTAGTGCGTCTGTGCCATACTCTAAACTATAATCAACGCGTTCTACCTCAGCAGGTAGTTTGCCAGGTTTTCTTATAGGAATGAAGCCTACGTTTAAAGCTAAAGCTAACATTGAGCCGAAGATGAAGCCGCGGCTTTCTATGCCAGCAACTTTGTCAATCTTTCTACCCTTGTACCTTATTTCGAAGTACTTCATTGCGTCTTGAAGACCGCGAGGGTTGCCTAACAAGGGGCTAATGTCTCTAAACATAATGCCTTCCTTTGGGAAGTCTGGAATTGTGCGTATCAATTGTTTTAGTCGTTCCATGAAGAGAGGTTTAGAATGCTAGCTTATTAAGTATTGTTGTAGTAATTAGTAGGTTATTGGATTCAATGATTTCAACCGTTTCTTTACAGTTGTTAGATCTTGCATGTTGCTACTGTATATTGTGTAAAGGGTGTCTTTTTTGTTGACTTTGGTGCCTACGTGTACTCTTAAGTAGATTCCGGCAGTTTTGTCATCGGGAGCGCCTGCTAATCTAGCTATCTTGCTAATCTTTTTGTTGTCAATACCTTTGATTGTTCCACTTTTCTGGGATAGAACATTGTGGAAGTATTTAGCTCTTGGCACTTTGAAGTGTTTTTTGCCGCCTTGCGCGTAAATGATTTCTTTAAACTTTGCGTAAGCTTTACCAG
>CAYTFL010000199.1:0-1553 GCA_964437105.1 Candidatus Woesearchaeota archaeon
CAGAAACCTGGGAAACTTTTGAAGATGTACAAAACTTCGAAGAAACACTACAAGATTGCGTAGAAGAACAAGCTAAAGAAACAATTGAACTACAAGCCTTACAAGGCGGCTACATTAACCCTACAAACTACACTAAACTAAACTCAAACAAAGTATCATACATAAATTCATTATCTCTAAGCATTGTACAACAAGAGTTAGAAAACGAACTTGAAGAAACTTTAGAAGAAAATTGTTTCTTTGGCCAAGACCAAAATTTAAAATCTGTTTCAATACAGATAAGCAAAGGAAAAATAGACATTGACACAGATTGGGACCTAGAAATACTTGAACAAGAAGCACAATCACCATACTTAGAAATTGAATCAAACTTATACGAAATATATTACATAGCTCAAGACATTTACCAAAGCCAAGACATAACTCCTCAAAACTTTGATAACACAACAATCGAAGTTACAACTTTAGACTATAATAGTTACATATACACAATAACTCAACAAGAACTAGTTTTTATGTTTGTTAAATATTAAAAAAAATAAATAAAAAGAAGATTTTACTCTTCTTTAGCTTCTTCTTCTGCAGGTTCTTCAGCTTTTTCTTCTACAGGAGTTTCCTCTTCTGCAGGAGCAGCTGTTTCACCATAAGATGAATCTTCACCTTCGCCATCTTCTGAAGCTTTCTTTAGAATCTTAACGTCTTCTGCAGCTAATCCTCTATCGTTTTCAGCAGCAGTAAATTCTACTTCATCATTCTCAAAAAGGAATCTTTGATTATCTACCTGTGATAAATGCACAAAATATTCTTTTTCGTCTTCGCCTGTTATAAAACCAAATCTCTTGGTTCTATTAAAAAATTTTACTTTTCCTTTCATTTTATTTTTACCTATGTTAAAATCCTAAGAATTCTAACTTTTACTACAAACACAGAAATATCAGCCCTTTATAAACTATTTGGTTTCAACAGCTCTTTTAATCTTCTGCACAAGCACAGGATCTACGTAATGATTCAGGGTTACAGTGTAACTATCTTTCCACATCCCTTCCTTTTTAGAATACTTTTTATGACCAAGATCTACTGCTAAAGAGGTAAAAAAGGCTTTCATCTCATCCTTACTAAACTTCCTATGGCCCTTCAAAAACTGTTCAGCTCTATAAGTAGCATGAAATGATCTTACAATGTGCGGATAAAACTCTTTCCCTGAATATTCTTTAAACAAAGCTTTAAACTTAACATCTTTCAAAGGCCTACCATTATCATCACTAAACACAAAATCATTCTTTTTGAGAGATTTCAACCTTTTCTTCAACAAGTTAACATAAACCTTAGAAAACTCTTTAACAATCTTCCTTGGCACACCATCCTTAGCCACATAATCAAAGATTACAACATTACCCTTAACCTTAATATCCTCTTTTTTCAAAGTCGTCAAACCCTTATGCTTCCTAGCCTTGTAATAAACCTCAGTCCCAACCCTCATATACGTATTCAACAAAGTAAACATAGCCAAATCTAAAGTATCACCTTTCTTCAAAGACCTTTCAACCTTTTTC
>CAYTFL010000200.1:0-1518 GCA_964437105.1 Candidatus Woesearchaeota archaeon
AGTAACAAGTTTGCTAGTAATTACCTTACCATAGGTGAAACAGGACAAGGTCTTGGGGAGGCAAGTTAAATGGAGATTAGTATTGAAGAGAATGGGTGTGCGGATAGAGAAGTGACCATACTAGGTACAAAGTTGCCATACTATTACGCGAAAGTCTGTGAACTCTTTACATATGAACCTGAAGAGGTCTGTGTGCATATTGTGAGAGATGCGCAAAATTTTCTTGACTTGAAAGGGTGCAATGGAGATAAATGTAATGGAGCGTTTGTAGAAGGAAACACGATTTACATCTTTGAGCCTAAACAGTTTGGAGTGGCAACCAAGTCAAAAAGGGAAGACTTTTACAGAGTTTTGTACCAAGAGTTAGTGCATCTGTTCTATAGAACGAACAAGTTAAGTTAATTTTTATTATAATTTTATATATTTCATGCCCGGCAAATTCTTTTCCATGTAAGCGTTGGCTTTCTTTGTAATGTTACCTTGAGTTATGAAAAGAGTAGGCATCTTCATATTTTGACCTTCGGTGAATGCCAACAATAAATCTCCTTCAATCAAACGTTTCTTGTTTCTGGCCTTTACGTAGTAAGAAAGTGCGCCAACCTCAGAAGCAATCTGTACGATGAAGTTCATTTCAGTGTTTTTTCTTAATACCCGTTTATCTAAAATCTTTACGTTCTTCTTTTCAAGGTATTCTATCACGCTTTGTTCAAAGTTGTCAACCTTCTTTTCTTTACCAGATAATGTCGTTTGTTTAACCTTTTTCTTCTTAACTTTCTTTTTGACAGGCTTTTTCTCAGGAACTTTTTTTGGAGCCACGTCTTCTTTAGTTACAGGTGCCTTTACTACCTCTTCTTTCTTAGGAGCGTAAATCTTTTCGACAACAGCTTCAATCTTAGCTTTAGCTTCTTCATCAGGTAGCATGTGCCATTTCCAAAAGAGTTCTTCAACATCTTGTATGATAAATTTTACAGGTTTGGCAAAGTCAGGCAATTCTCGTAAAGCTACGCGTTCGTAAGGTAAGCAATCTCTGTCCCTTAACACGCTTTTTTCTTGTAATAGTTCTAAAGCTTCCCGGCGTCTTTCGCCAACGTGTGACTTTAACATGCTAGAAAGTAAGTTTTCTTGGTTAGAACAGTAGTATAAAGGTGAGCTGCCAATCTTTGCGCGAGTTATCTTGATACGTTTGTTTGTGACTAGTTCAGAAAGTAAGGCAGAAATGAATAGGTTGCTAGACTTGAAAGCGCTTGCTATCTTTTGCGGTAGAATTGGACCGTGTTTTGAAACGTAGGAATACACCTCTTCCTTCATAGCAACTATACGATTAGACATACTACTTTTTATGGAGTGACTAGATTTATATCTTTTTGTGTGATACTAAGGTCGGGTCCACTTGATTTCCCAATAAGTTACATCAGACTCGGCATCAACGCAAGCTACCAAAAGACGTTTCCTGGTTGAATGAGCTACCCTGTTCTTAGCAGAAAATTCGTACCATGTTAAAACTTCTTTCTCGCTTAC
>CAYTFL010000201.1:0-1504 GCA_964437105.1 Candidatus Woesearchaeota archaeon
CACTTTTGTACCCACCACACAAGGAATCTTTAATTCTCTGGAAACCACTGAAGCATGGCAAGTTAAACCACCTTCATCAGTAACAATGGCTCCTGCTTTTTTCATGGCTGGCACCAAGGCAGGGCTAGTAGCCACTGAAACCATAATATCACCTATTTCCATCTTTTCCAAATCAGGAATTCGATTAATTATTCTAATCTTACCTTTAGCCTTTCCTTGAAAAGCAGTGTCTCCCTTTAACTGGCAAATTTCTTGCCCTTCTTTCACTTCTGAATAAATAAAATGAGTTTCAACATAATCTTTTGCTTCTTGACCCACTAGAAATTCTATCTTACCATCAATAATCAAAGGCAAGGAGGCAATTAATGATTGATTAACAAAATCTTCATCTACCTTATCTTTGTCCAACAACCACTCACAAATCATGTCTGCTGGCAAAGCTTTGACTTGCTGTAAAGATAAATGCAATCTTTTACCAATTTCTTTTTGTAAAGATTCCGCATCACAATAGCTGTGGGACTGAAAATCTTTACGCCTAGGCTTGTAATACACAAATTGCCAAGCAAAAACTATGAATTCTTTTTCCTTTTTATCTAAATTCATTTGCTTAAGTAGCTCCTCTCTTCTTTTTTTTAACTCCTCCCTTTCCCTATCCATTTCTTCCAATACCTTCTTAGGAACAATGCCTCTAGCTAAATAATCTTGAATAAAGCCAATAAATTCTTTTACACCAAAGGCTGGGCCAGAAAACACATAAAATACCCAACCATGTTTTTTAGCATGAACCTCTATCTTAGTAAAAAAATCTTTATGACCTGCTATTTTTTTTACTGCCTCATCAGTATCGCAACTTTCTAATATTTTTCTAATACTTCCATCTTGGTAAAACTCATCCCACAGGACCAGTAAATCTCTTTCCTGCTCTTGCACATATGAATCAAGTAAAGGGGTGGTGAAAACTCCAAAAGCCTCTCCCACCTCATCTGTAAAATTTTTTTCTAAAATTTTATTCAATTGATCCTTAACAAAAGAAAAATTACGAAAATCTAAAACTGGAAGCATAACACCATAGAGATATTCATAGGTTTCAAAATGTGCCCATTTCTTGTACAACTCAACCAACTTCTCATCCTCAAAATTTGACCAATCACAATCTACAAACTGAGCAGTAAACTCATTCATTTTCTTTCCATTTTTAACTGTAAAATCAATTATATTTTTCAAATATCCTAAATCTTCTAATGACCTCTGCTTTATAATTTCATGACACTTATCCCAAGCATCCATGTCAGCAAAATATACCAAGTCTCCCCTTTGATTAAAGGGACTTAACTTAATTGAGGGAATTCCAAACTCTTTTTCATACAACAAAGTAGAGGCGGTGATAAAAAAATCACGATGAGCAGTAGAATGAAAATCCCTAGCTGTCTCTTCTAACATAAAAATTAACTTATTTTTCTAACAACTCCATTGGTGGCATCAACCTCAACCTCGTCTCCATCTT